>JBGTNM010000469.1:0-5444 GCA_041743025.1 Microcystaceae cyanobacterium | reverse complement strand
ATTTGTTCGTTAGTCATTGTTGATATTTCCCCAACGATTTTTGAGCAGCGTTTGTTTGACTTCGTTAATTTATAAATACTTTCTAAAAATTGGCACCAATTCAGCCCGACTAACGGCCAAACAAGAAAAGGCACTATGACTATAATCCTGTCCAATTTTTAAGGGAAAAACAGACTCATCTTTTAACAAAACAAACGCACCTCCAGCCGCTTGAACAATTACCCAAACGGCTGCAATATCCCAAATTTTGGGAGTGGCTTCTGTCCCACCCAATGTCGCTCCACACGCTACCAATAGCAAATTGTAACTGGCTACCCCAATCATACGAATTTTACAGGGAAAAGGCTGTCTGAGAACTTGGGTACTGCGAGCGCAGAGGCTGAATAAGTGGCTTTTGCTAGGCTCGTCAGGACTGGTGTGAATCGGTTCACCATTCAAATAGGCCCCCGTCGGGCCGGACAGTCCTGTATTACCATACCAGTAACCATAAAATGCGTGTTTTAGCTGGGGAAGATAGACTAAACCAAAAACAGGTGTACCCTGATAGAGTAAACCCAAGGAAATTGCCCAAATAGGAACGCCTCGCGTAAAATTTGTCGTGCCATCAATGGGATCGACGATCCAACACCATTCACTGGCGGGGAAAAGATGTGTCGTTTCTTCCGAGAGAATACCGTAAGTGGGAAAGTGCGTGGCGATCGCTTCTCGGATCATATCATCTGCCCAGCGATCGGCCTGCGTCACCAGCGAACCGTCTTCTTTATAGGTAGCTTGGAGTTTGCCCAAATCACCGATTAACTGCGTGCCAATTTTTTCGGTTATGTCTTGAGCAAACGTCAGAACCTCGTGCCAAAATTCTTTCATATAGGCTGTTTTTAGGTTATTTTGCAAAAAATGGGGCAATCAGTAATTTCCTGTTTACCCCATTTCTCGTTATTTTAAGCATCGCTCTTGATTAATTTTCGGTTTCTCTGCGAGTCTGGATGTACAAAATCAGCAGAAACACGGTAGGAACTAGCACGAATAAAATAGTGGCGATGAAGCCCAAATCGTTAACTTGCATGAATTGGCTGCCTCTGTGTCATCTGAAAACAACAAGTCTTAGAATATCATTATCCATTGTTCATTGGTTATTGTTCATTGTTTCCTAGGCTTTTGGCTTAGTTTTGACTTTAACAGGCCCGTTAACGAGGGTTTGGCAGGCTAAACGATAACTATCGGGCTTTCGCATGAGTTTGCGCTGCTCGAAGTCGGTTCGAGGCGACAGGTTGTCCATCCCTTCGATGATATTTACCAAGCAAGTTCCGCACTGTCCGTATCCACCACAGTTAGTCAGCTTGCCTTTGAGGGTATAGAGGTCTATCCCATTTTGTAAAGCTTTTTCGCGCAAATTTGCGCCTTGCGCGACGACAATTTCTTTATTCTCATTGACAAAATTAATGGTCATTTCCCCTCCTTGCGCCTAACCTTCTTTAATATTAAGAAATTTTAACACTTCTAGTAAATGTGTATTTACATTAAGAAAGGTAGCGGACTCGAACAGTTGAATGTTACAGTATTGCTGTTTAACTAGAAATAAGTCAGCCTAATTCAGTCGTTTGTCTTAAGAGCCTCTATCAAAAAGGCAAAACACTGAAGCGGAGGAACCAATTTTGGGGCGTATTTCTCGCTGTGATTGCTGACAGAAAGCAAAAAGTAAGTGAGAAAAGGACATCTCTCAGTCCTAGCCCGTCAGCTAACTTCGTCGGCATTGGGGGAAGACTGAAGAGACAGCATTTTTGCTCAATTTGCTCTCATCAGTACCCTTGGCTTGTCAAGGTCTATGTTGTCGTATCTTGTCTTGATACCCAACAATTTTGTGCATTCGGGTCATAAAACTTGCGCTTGAGGTCAAAAATGCTGATAGTAAACGATAAGGCTTTTCATCAAAGAACGGGAAAAATGGGTCGGGTGATTGGCTACGGACATCAAATGGTTAACGGTTACGAGTTGCGAACACTCAAAGTTCGTGTCAATGAAGGACTCGCCGCCCATGAAATGCACTCAATTGTCGAAGATTTAGCTTCTCGCTGGATGCCATTGAAATAAGTCTGAGAGACCCCGCCTTGCAAAGGAGTCCCCGATGGGCGAGGCTCCCTCGCCCATTTTAGGGGACGTAACGGGGCTTCCTCTGACTTCGTCAAAATTCAATTGCTCAACCATTTTAGGAGAAAACAATGGAACTGAAAAATCAGGATTTATTTCCCCGCGCTGATTTTTTTGCCGTAGAACAGTTTAAGGTAATTGGAGAGTATGCTGGACAAAAAGTGTTATTAATTGGTTCGGCTCAAAATTATGGCGATCCCATTGTCGCCCTCAGTCCCACTGAAACGCCAACGCCAGAAGATTTAAAGGAGTTAGTTGCCTGCGATCTTTACGAGTTAATGAAGTGTGGAACGCCGCAACTTAACCTGACAGCAGCGATTTTTTCCTAATCAAAATTCGCCGTTGTGAATAGACATCTCCGAAAATGACGTAGGCACAATTCATGAATTGTGCCTTTACCGCAGCATCATCCCCAAATAGAAACCTTTGGTTCTCCCCATTTGATTGAACCTTTTCTGCCTAGAGCCAGTCTAAAGCTATGAATTTTGTGGTTAGGCATCAGTGCAAGCGTGTTAGCAGATAACCAAGCCGATACGACAGAGGCAGACTTAATTCTCCGGTGTCAACAGGGAGATGCCGTTTCTTTTCGGCTACTCTACCAACGCTATCAGCAGCGAGTTCGGTCAACCCTCTACCAACTCTGCGACAGTGAAATGCTCGACGACCTCGTACAAGAGGTTTTCTTGAAAGTTTGGAAAGGCTTGCCTCAACTGCGGCAAGCCTCTTACTTCTCGACTTGGCTGTACCGCATTACTTGGAATGTTGCCACTGACAGGCGGCGGCAATTTGCTCACTATCCTGTCATGACCTCCGATAGCAGCACTAATCTTAATGCCACCCCATCTCGCCCTCAAGATACGCCCGATCTTATGCGGTTGCACTATCAAGATTTAGTTCAGCGAGGCTTGCAAGCTTTGAGCCTAGAACACCGGGCTGTTCTAGTCTTGCACGATTTAGAAGATTTACCCCAAAAAGAGGTGGCCAAGATTTTGAAATTACCATTAGGTACGGTAAAATCTCGTTTATTTTATGCTCGCCAACAGATTCGGACTTTTTTGGAGCAGCAAGGAGCATTGTAATGCCTGGTTCTCCCCATGATGATCGGCACGTCGTTGCCTTTCTCAAACAATATCGTCCCTTACCGCCACCCTCCACTGCCACCCTAGAGCGACAGATCCTTAGCCGAATTGCCCAAGAACCACCGAGGCACTGCCAACTTACGCGCTCGTGGGTTTGGCTCATTTCCAGTACGGTTATCGCCGTTTTGCTCGTCTGGACGGGATATCGCGGGTCGAACCTTTCACCGCGCTTAGCCATCAATTCTGAGGAAATTGAAGGTTTTTTAGTCGAAAACTGGCAAGAAACACTGGAGGAAACCGCTTCACGCGACCAGCCACCAACGCCATCTTCTGACTGGCTGATGCTTGCCGAGCCACAAGCGAAATATGTGGTATCTCATCCCTAAAATTCCAACGTTCTTTAATGGAGGCTCCCATGCTTAGTAAACAGCGTACAGCACTCACCTTGCCGATGTTGGCCCTGTTGGTCGGCGGTTCCGTCGCGATCGCCAATCCTTCGACCCGTTCCCCTTTGGCTTTTGAAGAGCCTCAAAAACAATGGTTGGCGCAATCCCCTAGCGAATCTAGCCGACCTGAGCGAGGCCCCGGCAGGTTAATGCAGCAACTCAACCTGAGCAAGGCTCAAATGCAGCAACTCGCTGCTATCCGCCAAAAATACCAACAACAGATGGTGCAGCTAAAAGAGCAGTTACAAACCAACCGCGAACAATTGCGGCAGATGATGACAGGAACCGAGTCAGCCGAAGCTATTCGCGATAAACATCAAGAAATGAGCAATTTACAGCGACAAATGGAGAGTTTGCGCTTTGAAAGTATGTTAGAAATGCGAAATGTCCTCACTCCCGAACAGCGTCAAGAATTTGCTCAACTGATGCAGCAGCATCGGCAACAATTTCGCCATCGAGGGGGCGATCGCTTTGAGGAAAATGAAGGGCAACCGTAAATCTATTCAAAGTTAGGAGTTAAAGTCTCGAACGCCAACGCGCCGAACGCTTGTTAGCACAATTACGAGCGGCTGGCATTGAACCGGAAGGGGAAAGATAGCACTTTAGTGTATATATTAACTAGTGTGAAGTCCAGCGTTGAGGAGTAATAAACCGAATGTTTCGCCACTGCGATCGCCAACGAATGATCCCTGCTTTGGGACTAGTATTAGTTACCTCGCTTGCCACGACGGCAGTTAACGCCCAATTCTCCCCTCTCGTTTCTCATCTCGAAGTTGCTCAATCCCTGACAGACGCGCAGGAAAAGCAACTTACCCAAAAAGCCGAGCAAATTGTCGATTTATTGAACCAAAAAAACTACGCACGAGTTCGGGAATTGCTCGCCCCTCAATTAGCCTCTCAGTTGACGACCGAGCAGGTAGCTCAAATTTGGGAAAATTTAATAGCTAAAACCGGGCCAGTCCAGAAAATACTCTCATATCGCGTTATCAATACGGTTAATGCCGATTTAGTCGTCGTCACGGCAGAGTTTGCTCAGGAAAAGAGCGATTTCATCATCACTTTTAACAGAGATCGACAAATTGTCGGGGTAGATTTTCCCAAGGTTGAATCAATTGAAGAAATTGCCGAAATTTTTGTCAATTCCATCGTTGAAAACAATTATCCTCGTGCTAGAGGCTACTTGCATCCCTTTTTAAAAACAGAAATCTTCCCCCAACAAATCCAAGGAACATGGCAGGCGATCGTTAAACAAAACGGTGCATTTCAACGAATTGTCGAGACGGATGTTAGAAGTGGATCGACCGTTGACGATACCGATGTCGCCATTGTTACCGTTGAATTTAGTAAGACCACTGAACCTGTTTTTATCATGTTCAATTCCCAACGCCAAATTGTCGGTATTGATTTACCCGACTGAGAGCTTGTTAACATCACGTTCATCTGACATTAATCGCCGTCGCTTATTTTTTAGGAATTCAATCATCATGGAGAAGGGTAATATATGCTCAACAAACCCGAAGTTGCCATTGAAGCCATTATCGCTAGAGAAATCCTAGATTCTCGCGGTCGCCCCACTGTTGAGGCGGAGGTGCGCCTGGAAACGGGGGCGTTTGGCATGGCTCAAGTTCCTAGCGGGGCTTCGACAGGAACCTTTGAGGCTCATGAATTGCGCGATGGGGATTCCCGCCGCTACGACGGCAAAGGGGTTTTGCGGGCGGTTCGCAATATTAAAGAAAAAATTGCCCCCGCCTTGTTAGGTTTGGACGGTTTCGAT
>JBGTNM010000468.1:0-28611 GCA_041743025.1 Microcystaceae cyanobacterium | reverse complement strand
GGAGAGGGAACAGGAACAGAGAAAACTAAGAGAAATTTTATAAGTCAGTTTTGACAAGCGGATTTAGTATTATATTAGACTAGCCTAAGCATCTCGAATGCTCTTTTGAACCTGTGCTATGTCTAAATCTAAGGATTGAGCAATCTGTTCTACACTTAATCCTAATACCAGCAATCGAGGAATGGATTCTATTTTTCCCTGTAATTTCCCTGTTTCTTCTGCGTCTAGAATGCGTTCCTCTGGAGTTAAATAGCGTTTTCCTCGTCCATCATACCAATACAACCATTCCCGATTAATCCCTTGATAAATTCTCTGTTCTCTGCCAATCCCTAAGCCAATTTCCGCTAACCAAACGGGTTCACCGTCGAGTAATTGATAGTCTCCCTTTTCTAACTGATACACCTCTAATCGTGGTTTCCGTTTGCGTAAAGGATTATAAATTACATAATATAAAACCCCTAATTGTGCATAATCTTCTTTCTTTTGGGTATATTCTTTACGCCTTTTATGTGAAACTATTTCTAAGATCAAAATCGGCACTTTTTGTTCTTCCCACAACACATAGGATAAGCGTAAGTCTGAATCAATAATCCGAGGAACTCCCACACTTAAAAAGCCTTCAGGGACAATAGCAGGTTCATCAGGATGATAATAAATCCCCATATCCACCCCAAAAAACCAATCCATTCTTTCTGACCAAATTAAGGCAAGCATGGCTTTGAGTAAACTCGGAATTAAGTCTTGTAATTCGTTATCCACAGGAGTATCGTCAGAATCGGGTAAGTCTTTGGCAGTGGGTAAATTGAGTCGTGAGTCGTATTGAAGTAGCATAGTCAGTTACCAGTGAGCAGTTACCAGACCTGTTTTAATGCTAACAACGAAAGATCGCCTAGAAGATAAAGTGATCGGATAAATCTTTTTTCAGGAAAACCTGGCAGCTACGAGTCGATTAACTGTGTAAAGTTTTGTTTAACTAACCTGACGTTCCTTAAACTCACGGATAAGATCGTCGTTATACTTCCGTAAAAATACGGAAACTGTTGTTGTCTACCCTAAATTGATCGTCTTTCGGATTGGGAAACGATACTCTTGAGGAGAAAATAATGAATAATAGCGAACTAAAAGCCTACCGGAAATTGGCTTTAATTCATTTTGAGAAAATCCTAAGACAGCAACCAGAACCAGATGAGGCAGATGAATTTGTTGACCGATATATTAGACTTCTATCTAAGTTAGCAGAACGACCTGCTGGTTCGCCTCTCTATCAGGGATTGTATGGAGCAGGTTCTACGTTAGACCAATATCGAGATGTCGCAACAGACCGTTTGCTAGAGTTAGTTTATGCTGTCACTGAACTCGATAAAGTTGACGAAGGAATTGACAAATATATTCGGATTTTATCCAAGCTACCAGAACGCCCTCAAGATGTAAAACCCTACGTCAGATTATTTAAATTAGCCGATGATGATGGGGTTAGCATTCAATCAGAAGTTTCTCCTCCCAGCCATCAGTTTGTGATGGCAGAACAACTCATTCAAATTGCAGGAACCGACCGTTTTTCGTCTCGTATTCAAGCACTAACTCCTGGTGTTAACGCCACGTTAGAAAGATATAAAATTAATACCAAACTCAGAATTGCTCACTTTCTCGCTCAAATCATGCACGAAAGCGGCGGATTTCAGTGGTTGCGAGAACTTTGGGGGCCAAATGCTATTCAAGAAGGATATGAAGGTCGCCGTGATTTAGGCAATACTCAATCGGGTGATGGCAAACGATTTATGGGAAGGGGTTTAATTCAACTGACAGGACGCGCAAACTATCAAAAATTTACTGAGGAACTGGGTAAAGAACTCGGCGTTAATTTTGTCGAAAAACCTGAATTAGTCGAACAGCCTCCTTATGGTGTTATGGTAGCAGGATGGTATTGGAATAGCCGCAATATTAATATCCATGCTGACAAGGATGATTTGCGTAAAGTGACTTTATTAATTAACGGTGGCACTAACGGAATTGAGGATCGCAGAAACTATTTAGACCGAGCTAGAGTAGTTCTTAAAGATAGTCAATTTAAGCGTCTTGTTCCCCAAATTGCAACCCTCTCAATCCCTCAGAATTTACACGACTTATACACGGCAAAACTAGAACTTCATCCCGAAATGATTGCCGACAATGAAGATCTGGCTAAATCCGTGCAAGAACGTTTAGTTTATCTGGGATTTCTCGATCCGCCTGCCGATGGAAAATTCGGCCCCATTTCTACCAAAGCTCTCCAAGAGTTTCAAGAAATAATGCAGCAAAAAATTCCAGATTTAGCGAAAGAAAAAGGATTTATGGGGGCCATTACAGCTAAGGCATTAATCGAAACTTCGCCGCAAGAGATTCCCAAACCTGAACTAAGATTTGGCAACGATCTTGCCAGTCGCCTTATTCAATATCTGCAAAAAAAGGAATATCAAATTGCTATTAATCCAGGAGAATATAATATTGTCTATGTAGAAGGCATGGATAGTAACGGACAATTAAACAACGACCAACCTAACTTTTTTAATGATATTCGTATGGTCATCGATTTTCAAAATGGACAACCCAGAATTGTAAAATGTTGGGAGGCAACCACCGAACCTGGCAATCACTACACCTACAATCCTATTAGTGCTTATGCTCGGCAAAAAGGAGCAGCACGTATTCAATTCGGACAATATAAAGCATGGCGAGTAGGAACTCACGGGAATGCTGAACCACATGAAGCCTTAGTTCAAGCGGGAGAAATTACCGTTTGCCGAGATTTTAACAAAGATATGAAGCGGACTGGAGATAAACTGGATACAGGAACAGGTTTTGGCATCAATCAGCATTACGGATTTGATATGCCGCGCAATAATATTGGTATGGCGAGTGCGGGTTGTTTGGTCGGACGAACTCGCTCAGGACATCGAGAATTTATGAAGATTATCAAGCAGGACAAACGCTATCAGCAAAATCGGAGTTACTTGTTTCAGACGACTGTTATTGATGGAGAAGACCTCGAAAAACATTTTCCGTCAACGTAGTTAAAAATGAGGGAAAATAGAAAAAAATATCTTCCCTCTTTCCTGGCTGAGGAGTTTGAACAAATGAATTTGTATGAATTTATTAAAGCGGAATTAAAATACAGTACTGAAGCGATCGCCAATGATCCAGAACTCTCTAAGCAAATTCAAGAACATCTCATTTGGCTGGGATTTCTTTTGCCACCCATTGATGGTAATTTTGGCCCAATTTCGGCGCAAGCTTTTCTTGAATTTCAGAACGCCATTAGCCAAGCTATTTCCGAAGTATTACCAGAAAAAGGCTTTTTGGGTAAACATACTGCCTCTGCTTTATTGCAATCTCCGACAGAAAAAGTGCCTGCCAAAGATCTCGATCTAGAAAACGATTTGGCTAGTCGAATTGTTAAATATATGTTGCAAAAAGGCTATCAAGTTGCCACCAATCCTCAAGAATATAATATTATTTATCTAGAAGGAATGGATATTGATGGGAAGCTTAACGGTAATCCCGCTTATTATTTTAATGATATTCGGTTAATCATTGAGTTTCAAAAGAAAAAACCTGTTGTTGTTAGCTGTTGGGAAGCAACAACAGAACCCGGTTACTTCTACAATTACCATCCTATCAATTTAACGGGTGCAGCACGGATTGCCTTCGGACAATACAAAGCGTGGAAAATAGGTATGTGGGGAAAAGCAGAACCTCATGAAGCATTGATTCAAGTCGATAACGTTACGGTACACAAAGAATTCGATAAAGAAATGAAGCGAACAAATGAGCATCTAGAAGAAGGTTTGTTTGATATCGATCAGCATTGGGGTTACGATTTACCTGATAATGATATTGCGATGGGGAGTGTTGGTTCTTTAGTAGGACGAACTCGCCAAGGACATCACAATTTTATAAATATACTCAAACAAGATAGACGTTACCAACAAAATCCAAATTATCTTTTTTTGACCGCAATTATTTTAGGAGAAGAACTTGCACAACAGTTTCCGGCGACTGATTCAACCTCTGAACTGTTAAATCAAGATAGCGAATCCGTTGGTTATGTTAATGGATTGAGTAAAGTGAAAAGTACCCTCGTTGAAGCAATGAGTATCTCTGTTGACTCATTAGATACTGAACAACAACTACAAATGGTTAAAAAGTGTTTGAATATGCTGATAGATAAGCTAGACTAAAACAGTGCGTGCTGCCTTGCAGTCCCCGAAGGGATCGCTCTTGAGATTACTTTTTA
Source organism: Microcystaceae cyanobacterium (assembly GCA_041743025.1). Taxonomy (GTDB): domain Bacteria; phylum Cyanobacteriota; class Cyanobacteriia; order Cyanobacteriales; family Microcystaceae; genus JBGTNM01. Next base: position 24,338 of record JBGTNM010000468.1, on the reverse strand, counting down.
CAAAAACGAGGAACTAAAATGAGTCAAACTAATCGAGAAGAATTTAAGAATCAACTGGATAAAGGTAATTGGTTTCAAGCCTTCCTCTCAATCATTGAGGATGTTTTAACCCTCAAAATTAAGAGTGTTGTTGAAGATGAGGTTCAAGAATTAGGCGATTCTTTGAGCGGCTCGTCTTTTCCATCGGCAAGTGATAGAGAGTATGGTAAAAGATTGCTCACGGTTATTGATTTAATTGATGGAGATATCGAGAACCGTATTGGTAAGCGATTTTTTGATACACAAACTGAAACCTCTAACTACAAAGATTTGCGCGATTTTCATGAAAAGCAAGTTGCTAAAGGTGAAATAATTATCCAAGAAAATCTAAAAACCTTGAAAACGGCGATAGATCACCTGATTGAGTTTTATCAAAAAGAACAAGAAACTAAAAAAAGTAAACCAAATATCTAGTTGACAGTATATGATTAAGTTTTCTAGTAGGCTTAAATAGGTTTTTATCAATTTTATATGAACCACAAAGACACAGAGATAAGTTCTATGATGACGAGTAATCTTTCTCAGACACGACAACAAACAGAACAGCCGCCAGGCTTAAAAACAGATACTAGAGATCGACTACAGGATTTTTTACAAGGCTTAAAAGAAGCTCTAACAGACCTTATTGCTTTAGAAGTTGACACGATAGTGGTGACAGAAATTACGGGAAATAAGTTTAATCCCTATTCTGCTTATGATGATATCTACAAAATTCCTGATACAACGGTATCTTTGAAAGAAAAACTCAAAAATGATGAAAATTTTCATCTTCGAGGATATTTTGCTAAAAAATTTAAAACACAAGAGGATTGTGAAACTTTTTTAGCAACCATAAATCCAGATGAGAGATTACCAGGAAAATATAAAGACTTTGAAAAACTTATTATTCGTTATGTTGAGTTGAAAACCAATCTTAAACGAGTTTATAAGATTATTAAAAAATCTGAGGAAGCTGCCGAAAATTACCAAAACAACAACGACTCTCAAAATTCTTCTTCAATACCTGCTGAGGAAAATATGGACGGTACTGAATATTTAATTGATCGAGAATGTAAAAAATTACCTTCTCTACCAGAGCTTTATACTCAGCCACAACAGGAGCTTTTTCGTGATGGAACATTCATGCGCGAATTAAGAAATATAAGAGAACTGTTCGGTGCGCTCAAAGGTGCAAATGCTGCGAATCCTACCAATATATGTGATGTTATTTATGCTCAAACGATCATTCAAATTGATGGTGATACTATCAATCGTTTCCATAATTATTTATTTGATAAGGACAAAGTTGATGATGATGAAAAACAATTTTTAATAGAAACTCATAAAAGCGCGGTTGCGTCTGGTACTGAAAATTGGCGTACTTTATTTGAAACGTTGTTGAATTTTATTGAAAAAATTATTGGAGCAGTTGGACGATTGTAAAAAGTCAAGCATCAGCTATTATCCTGATATTATTGTCAATTCGCTCAACCCATTTATTGTCAGAAACTTTCTAGATAAATGTTAAGGCAAATAAAGATTGTTTCTCATTCTGAAAAACCCCTAGATATCGATGTAATTTTTAATGATGATGGCTTTATTTTCTGTTTGAATCATCAGCTTTTAGAGACGATACAAACTTTTCAATATAATCCCAGTTTTGATAAATATGTTAATATTCAGATTCCTTATCGTTTTGAGCTACTAGAAGAAGCTGTTTTATACGGATTCATTTTTATTACAAAATATGAGGCTGACGGAACAGATTTTAAACCAAATGCTAATGAGAAAAATATTGAAGCATTCTCGCAGTCAAATAAATATGTCATACGAACCTCGGTTTCTCTCGATGGGGGTACATTTAATCAGATTTCTAAAAAGGGTCTTGATTGCTTAGACTTATCAGTGTATTCACTTGTTTTTTCTATTCATCAATGGTTGGTAAGTCGTGTACTGCAAAGTTTTAAAAATCAAATAGAAAGAGGATTTACGCTGATTTATACAAAAGTATTAGCTGTAATATGGTCGGTTTCGTTTGGCTGCTCAATTGTATCGGTCATTTCTTCTGGAACTTTTCAGGCTTCTTATATTTTTTTGCTTAAATTTTTGTTTTTTAATAGTATTCCTTTACTATTAATCCCTTTTAAAAAATTTCTCTTGCCTATTTTGCTAAAATGGCTATGGCGGCAACTCATCAATCCATCACCAAGAAGTAAAATAGCACGAGCGTTAAGGCAGTTTGCTAAAGGGTTATTGTAATGGCAGTAAAATTAGTTAATAGCTAATAGTGAATAGTGACCACATTCATTATTTACTATAAACTATTCACTACTTAAAAAATAACTGCTATAATCAGACTTAAGTGACTGCTACGTTGGTGACTGCCAATAAAGTTTATTGATCTATGCTTGTAAGAAAAGGGAGCCAACAGCATTTTTGCAGTAGTATACCGAGCTTGTACTCGGAAACGGAAGCAGAGAGCGTCGCTACCCACCTGGTTTATCCAGGTCATAAGCTGAGGTAAAACGGCGTAGCGGTTACTTCACTAGCCCGCAGGTAAAAACCTGGGGCTTTTTAATGGGAATCGCTTCAATGTCAATCTTTCTTGACAAAAAGACTAAGGTATATGATATCAATCATAGGTTAAGATAGCATGAATACAGAATTGGCTATCCTTTTAGATGGCATTGATAAACTTAAACAATCGCTGCAAAGCTATTCAATTTCCTGCTAATCTCATCAGGTTGAATAATGGGCTGACGGTTATCCATCAGCATTTGTCGGCAACGCCAGTCGTCGTGGTTGATGTTTGGATTAAAGCAGGGGCGATCGCTGAACCGGACAGTTGGTTAGGCATGGCCCATTTTCTAGAACACATGATTTTTAAAGGCAGCAAGCGCATTCGTCCGGGGGAATTCGACCAAATTATCGAAGGCAATGGCGGCACAACCAATGCCGCTACCAGCCACGACTACGCTCACTTTTATCTCACCACTGCCGCTCGCTACTTAAGCGCTACCCTGCCGCATCTAGCCGAAATTCTTCTGCAATCTGTGATTCCCGATGAAGAATTCTATCGAGAACGGGAGGTTGTTTTAGAAGAATTGCGTTCTTGTCAAGATGACCCCGATTGGTTGGCTTTTCAATCCCTTTGCGAGAGTTTGTATCAGTGTCACCCCTACGGACGCTCAATTTTGGGCAATGAAGCACAGTTAATGCAACACTCTCCCAATCAGATGCGCTGCTTTCATCGCACCCACTACCAAAGCGAAAACATGACCGTTTCGATTATTGGCGGCATCGAAGAAAAACAAGCAATCGCGATGGTAGAGGAAGCTTTTAGTGAGTTTAGTGTACGCTCAGAGTGTCCTGCTAAAGTGATCGAAGCCGAACCCCCTTTAATTACTGTGCGACGCAGCCAAATGCGCTTGCCTCGCTTGGAACAGGGACGGTTATTGATGGGCTGGATGGGGCCCGGAGTCGATTGCCTAGAAGATGCTTTTGGACTCGATTTGCTCTCGGTTATTCTGGCCGGCGGGCGTTCTTCTCGCTTGGTGAGGGAATTGCGGGAGGAAAAACAGTTAGTTTGGGAGATTGAGAGTCATTTTTCGCTACAACGAGATTCTAGCCTTTTTACCATTGGCGCTTGGTTAGACCCCGAACACCTCGATCTCGTAGAGAAGCTGATCTGCGATCGCTTAGCGGCGTTGAACACTCAACCGATTACAGAGGCAGAACTCGCTAAAGCTAAACGTTTGCTCTGTCATGACTACTTTTTTTCTACCGAAACCCCCGGCCAGTTAGCGGGGTTGTACGGCTACTATCAGACCATTGCCTCGGTTGAACTGTCTACCCTGTACCCAGTTGCGATCGCGCAATTTTCGGCTGCCGACTTGCAACGCTTGGCCTGCCAGTATTTATCGCCTGAGCGTTATGCTATTACAGTATTGCAACCGTGTTAAATAGTTAATCGTTAATAGGGAATATGTTGCGATGGACAGGGGAGTAGGGTTGGAAAGTAAGCAAATCGTTCACCGTCGGGTATTAGACAATGGCATCACGGTTATGGTTGTGGAAAATCCAACCGCCGATATTATTGCCGGACGCATCTTTTTAAAAAATGCCGGATCGCTGTGGGAACCCCGTGAGCAGGCTGGACTGTTTCATCTGTTAACAACCGTCCTCACCAAAGGCACACAACGACTGTCTTCTGCCGAAATTGCCGAAACGGTCGAATCGACTGGGGCGAGTTTGGGGGCGGATGCTTCCTCTGACTATTTGGTGATGAGTCTGAAAACGGTAGCGAGTGATTTTCCGCAGATGTTGGCACTGATGGGAGAGATTTTGCGATCGCCGACTTTTCCTGCTGTCGAAGTCGAATTAGAAAAACGCCTGACTTGCCAGACGATTCGTTCTCAGCAAGAACAGCCTTTTAACATTGCTTTCAACCAACTGCGAGAGGCGATGTACCCTGCTCATCCCTACGGATTGTCTGTGTTGGGAACCGAAGAAACCGTCAGCCAGTTGAGTCGAGAAGACTTACAAGCTTACCACAACACCCATTTTCGACCCGATCAGTTCATTGTCAGCATCTCTGGACGCATTAACCCAGATGAAGCTTTTAATTTAGTTGAGGAGATCTTTGGCAACTGGCCAATTCCTGACCACATTCCTCCGATGCCACAATTACCCCAGTTGAATGCCAATCCCTGTGAACTTGTCGCGCCGCAGGAGACGCAACAATCGATTGTCATGTTGGGGTATCTGACTGTTGGCGTGAAAAGTCCTGATTATGTCATCTTGAAGTTACTGAATACCTATTTAGGAAATGGCCTGTCTAGTCGCCTATTTGTTGAATTGCGGGAAAAACGAGGATTAGCTTACGATGTTTCTTGCTTTTATCCGACGCGCTTAGACTTGTCACAATTTGTGATTTATATGGGAACTGCGCCTGCTAATACACAAGTTGCGATCGCAGGATTGCAAAGCGAAGCCGAACGCCTCTGTCACGCACCTTTATCCCTGCAAGAACTGCAAGCTGCTAAAAATAAGTTACTCGGACAGTACGCTCTTGGCAAGCAAACCAACGCTGAAATTGCTCAACTTTACGGTTGGTATGAAACTTTGGGGTTGGGAATTGAATTTGATCGCCTGTTTCAAGAGAGTATCAACCAAATTACCCCAGAAATGGCTCAAACTGTGGCCAGGCAATATTTACTGTTGCCTTACCTCTCCTTAGTCGGGCCTGAAGATGCCGTCTGTCGGTAAATAGCGATTAGCCGTTTACGATTCAACGATAGTTTCTATAGAAACTATCCGTAGGGGCATAACATTTTTATGCCCCTACACCCGTTCATTTTTTGCCAGGGTTATTCAAACAAATGGCTCTCCAGGTTAAGATATGCTAAATCAATCATTGAACTCCCAAGCTAAGTTAGTGCAATTAAATATCCTAATTGCCCCTTCATTCAGTCACTTGAAGGGGCTTATTATTTGCCTCATTTCTGTCTAATATCCAATGAACAAAGGCGATCGTATAATTTAACTTGATATTTTCTGATAAGGCAAAGGCAAGGGGCAGCAAAAAGCCGCCGTTATACCAATTAATTCTTCAAAGTCAAATCATAGTTGCCGATACGTTGAGAACGCATCCTCCTAGCTGCGGGTTTAAGAAGACTTCCACATCCGTCGATCAAATTTAAAAACCATTGGCGGATCTAAATTGATTTTTAAATCAGGATGCCGAGGGTTCAACAAATAATTAAACTCCACAGGTACGATCGCAGAAGGCACTTTGAGAACGGGGGTTGATTGACTTTGTAACCACTGTTTACCCATCTGCTGTAAAATTGGGTAATCGGCTATATCTTGCCAATTTTCGGGTAAATCTTCCTGTTTAATCTCTTTAATTGCCAAATTATCAGGAATTTCCGCCCGTATCGCTACCAAGAGAATGCGATCGCTTTCAAGATGGACGAATACCTCCAACGAGGCTAACGCCAAACTTTCCGCCGTATAAACGATAGGATAACCCTTGGGATGCCAGCGACCAGCAGCATATAACCCTCCCTCGCCAGAGAAAGCCGTGTTTTGATGCTTCTGTTGGCAAAGTCGCCAGACGTACACTAGCCAAATATTCCATATTCAGCACGGTAGAGCAATTCTTCGACCTGTTGTGACCCTGCATCCGTCGCCATTGCCTCTAACGGCGTTTTACCCGCTAATACGGATTTCGGCGTGCTTAACCAGCGTTGGGTTTCCTCTTCATCCTCAAATAAATCTAAAGCTTGTTGGGTAATACGTTTGAACCGTTCTAACCTGTCAGCGATCGCCAGTTTGAGAACTGGATTACTTTTCTCATAGCGGTGTTGGGTACTTTCAGAAATACCAAGAATCTGGCGAATGGTTCCTTTTTCAACTTGAAAACGTTTTGAAAGTGTTTTTACCGCTTCATACTTGGGGAGAGTTGTTTTCATGATTTTGAGCGTTGCAGGATATTTGCTTTTACTCCTAACCTCTCTTTGGCTAGACAAGGGGAGTCAATGATTTTACTTTCATTTGATACTATTTTACCGTCAGTTGACAAGTTTGGCTGATGTCAATTTGTATATACGTTTGTTATACTTTTTTCTCTATCTCTAGAGGCATAGCGTATCAGAAGTTTATCCGAGAGTCCCTTGAACGGGCTGTTAAAGAGGTCTAATCGATTATTGGTCATTGATGGCCATGCTTGCCTAAAATTGAAGCAAGCAAGAGTCATGCCTTAATTTATGGAAATTCTCTGTACGCGCCCTGGATGTCCCCGTCCTCTCAATACTTTTAGCGACCTCGACAACCCGACTACGCTCAAAACCGTCCAACAGAAATTTTGTACCACTTGCGGTATGCCTTTAATTTTAGTGGGGCGTTACCTGCCGTCGCGCTTGCTGGGAAGGGGAGGATTTGGTGCGGCATTTCTGGCACAAGACCGCTACACGCCGACCCTGCGTCGCTGTGTGGTTAAGCAGTTTCAACCTGCAGGCAATTTAAACGCTCAAACGTTAGCGATCGCTCAAGAATTATTTGAACGCGAAGCTATGGTATTGGAAAAATTGGGCAGTAAACATCCTCAAATCCCCGATCTCTATGCTTTTTTCCCGTTGGTTATCTCTAACGCGGCTGGAGAACAAGAGGCTCAGTTTTTCTACCTGGTACAAGAATTAATTGACGGGCAAAATTTGGAGGAAGAACTTGCCAGTAAAGGCGTGTTTTCGGAAGCACAAGTACGAGAGGTACTCACAGAAATCCTCAAAGTACTCCAGTTTGTTCATGATCGCGGTTCGATCCACAGAGACATCAAACCTTCTAACATCATGCGAGATCAAGAAGGACAACTGTATTTGCTCGATTTTGGGGCAGTTAAACAAATAGCGGCTGGTGCCGGGAATGTGCAGGGACGCTCAACTGGCATTTATTCAATGGGGTTTGCCCCGCCCGAACAAATGCAAGGATCGCAGGTGTACCCCTCAACCGATTTATACGCACTAGCTGCGACTTGTCTCAATCTCTTAACGGGCAAGCCATTAGAGGAATTGTACGATTCTTATCACAACGTCTGGAACTGGCGCACACACGCCCCACAAGTCAGCGATCGCTTAGCCGCCACCTTGGATCGCCTCTTGCTACCCACCCCCAAAGACCGCTTTGGGTCAGCCTCAGAAGTCCTGCAAGCCCTCAATTCCGTTGCCCAACCCTCCACTACCACCCTACAACCCCCCTCTCCTTCAGCACCTTCTACGCCTGTACCATCGCCTGCTGCCGTTGTCCAACCTAAACGCGCCAGAGCATCTTTTTCGCTCGGACAGATGCTTTTAAGTGCTGGCGGTACCGGATTTGAGGGGGCATTATTAATAGTAGGCTTAAAAAGCCTCCTCGCTGCACCAGGGATTATTGTCGGCTGTATGATCATCGCTGCTTTGATTTACCTCCAGTCCCGCCGCATTATTGAAGGTAAAGATTTGCCTATTGTTGCCGTTATTACCCTAGCACTGATGTTTTTTGTGCCTGTCTTGCGCGGAGGATTAGCTTTTCCAATGGTAGCTGTTGTTGCTCTTTTAGCGGGGGCAGGTGCGATCTCGATTTTTGCTTTATTTAGGCTAATCCATCTGATTTTATCGCGGTTTCTTTAAAAATTGATAAGGTGATTGCAAAAAGATAGTAAGGACGAAGGCAATTTGCCCTTATATTACAAACTACGATTGTTCTGCTAATTTATACTTTAATCCAGATGGGTTACTGATATCAAATCCGTTTGAAGGACTGTGACAAAAATGAAGGGTGTAGGGGCATGGCAATGCCATGCCCCTACGGATATGTGGGTTATTTACCCGGATTTGATATGATTATATTGCTAAAATTTTTAAAGAAACGGAAAATCCTCAAGAGACTGCTTCTAAAAACTTTATTAAAATAGTAAACTAGCTTGCTTTACTCTGATACCATCAAAAACATCCAAAAAGAAGAACTTATATGCAACTATCTCCGCAGGAAAGAGATAAGCTCCTCATTTTTACAGCAGCTTTAGTCGCCGAAAGACGCAAAGCAAGAGGGTTGAAACTCAACTATCCTGAAGCAGTTGCTTATATTTCTGCGGCTATCTTAGAAGGGGCAAGAGATGGAAAAATGGTTGCGGAATTGATGAGTGAGGGTAGGACTCTCCTAACGATTGAAGATGTGATGGAAGGCGTTCCAGAAATGATCCATGAAGTACAAGTAGAAGCGACTTTTCCCGACGGAACAAAACTCGTCACTGTACACGAACCTATAAATAAATCAATGACCAATAAACAATAAACAATGAACCATTAATAGTGGTTGATTAGCTAATCCAACAATCCAAAATTGATTATGATACCAGGCGAAATTCTTACTACAAGCGGCACTATCGAACTCAATGCAGGGCGAGAAACGATAACAATTGCTGTCGCTAATAAAGGCGATCGCCCGATTCAAGTGGGGTCGCATTTTCATTTTTATGAAGTGAACTCCGCACTTGAATTTTATAAAATTATCCATGAAAATAATGAGAGAAAACTTGTTAAAATCGAGCGATTTAGCTCCAATGATCCTACCAGAGGAAGGCGCTTAAATATTCCTGCTGGAACAGCCGTTAGATTTGAACCCATCGACGAAGATGCGAAAGAAGTCGAATTAGTCCCCTTTGCGGGTAGTCGCGAAATTTATGGCTTTAACGGACAAATTAATGGGGAATTGGAGTGAATAGTTAATAGTGATTAGGATAACTCTCAACTATTAAAGTAATGTTAAAATCAGTAGCAAGACTGGGAGTAGGCGGCCCTGTTGGCAGTGGCAAAACAGCACTATTAGAGTGTATTGTACCAATATTAATGGCAAAAGGCAATGAAATCGCTGTGGTCACTAATGATTTATTAACCACTGAAGATGCAGATCGCCTCAAACGTCGAGGGTTCCTGCCAAGCGATCGCATTATTGGTGTAGAAACGGGTAGCTGTCCCCATACCGCCATTCGCGAAGATCCTACTATGAATCTTTTAGCAATCAAAGATTTAGAAATGCTTTATCCTCAATTAGATATCATCTTTATTGAAAGTGGCGGTGACAATCTTGCTTCCACTTTCAGCTACGATTTAGTAGATTCCTATATTTTTGTTATTGATGTAGGGGCAGGAGATGACATTCCTCGCAAAAAAGGCCCCGGTTTTTCTCAAGCGGATTTAGTCGTTATTAATAAGATTGACATCGCTCCTTATGTGGGGGCTAATTTAGATTTAATCCGTCAAGAAGCTCCCTTGTACCGTCGAGGGAAACCTATTGCTTATACTAATTGTAAAACGGGAGAAGGATTAGAAGACGTGGTTAATTTTATTGAGAAAACCGTTTTGTTTAGCCCTTAACAATTATTAGTCATTGGAAACTCTCAAGCAAACCCAAAACTTAGCGTTAAGATTGGAATGCGATCGCCAAGGTCAGACAATAGTTGCTCATCGATATGCAGCTTATCCTTTGGGCATTTCCCGCACTTTTCGACGTGATGCTGCCCATCCTAACCGTGCCTATCTTTGTCTTACGAATACTTCTCCTGGCTTGCTAGCGGGCGATCACTGGCACATTTCGCTGCAACTCGCCGCTAATACCCATCTTCACCTGAGCGATCAAGCTGCCACTAAAGTTCATTGTATGCCAATGGCAGGAACAAAAGCCACAATTGATTATGAGATTGAAATTGGTGAAGGAGCGACCTTAAAATTCGTTCCCGAACCCATCATTCTTTTTCGAGACGCGACATTAGAACAAACAATCTGCATTAAGTGCCATCCCACCAGCAAACTATTCTGGAGCGAAATTATTGTCCCTGGAAGACTTGCTAGGGGAGAATTCTATGAATTTAATGTATATAAAAGCCGACTGCAAGTGACTTCACCCGATGGAGATCTCTGGTTTACTGATGCCACACGCTTAGAGGGAAAACTCAATCCCTTCAAAAACAGCCATCTTTTCGCCTCTGCTCCTATTATAGGCAATTTTATCGCTATTTTACCCCAGAGCGACCTTTCATTACTGAGCGATCGCTTAGCAGTACCAGAAATAGCTAATTGTTCAGGTGTAACCGCAGCTACCTCCATTTTACCTCACCATAAAGGCTTACTGATTAGAGCGATCGCTCGCGGCACTTACGGACTCAAAAACTATCTACAATATGCCTTAACAATGATCAATGATCAATGAACAATAAACAATGAATAATGACTCATTACATGATTGAACTTACTCAAACTTATCTCGGCAATGTTATAGACAATGCAAGTCTATCAGAACAGGTAGCTTTGCAGCCTTGTTTAGAAGTTTATCTGACTCAAACGGATAATTGCAAGGGTCGCATCCATACCCGTTCTACTTCTGGTAAAGAGGTGGGAATTGCTAAAAATCGGGAATGGTTACTGCGCGAAGGAGATGTTTTTGCAACCGAAAGAGGTGGGTTAGTGCTAGTTCACCTGCAAGCACAAAAGGTGATGGTATTGAGTTTTGCTGAGTCAGCGATCGCTCATCCTATCGATCTTGTGCATTTGGGGCACGTTTTGGGAAACCATCACTGGCCAATTCTTGTGCGAGATGGCAAACTTTACCTCCAACTAACTATTGATGAGGAAGTGATGGAAGCTACTATTCACGCTTTCAAGATTCCAGGGTTAGAAATTGATTATCAATGGCGAGCGCTTCACGAACAGTTTACCTTTTCCGAACACGTTCACCGATATTAGTTAAAATAAAGTTAGGCTTTATTCGGTAATTAAACAATGATTTCTCAACTAACAACATCCCCAAAATCCGAGATTGTCTACCCAGACAGCGACGGCAAACCTATGTCAGACAATACCCTTCAATTTCGCTGGATTACTACCATTGAATATAATTTAGAGTGGTTGTTCGCTAACGATCCGGATGTTTTTGTCGCAGGCGATTTACTCTGGTATCCCATAGAAGGAAATAACAAACTGTGTCAAGCACCCGATGTGATGGTTGTTTTAGGCAGACCAAAAGGGGATAGAGGTTCTTATCAACAATGGAAAGAACATAATATCACGCCACAAGTCGTTTTTGAAATTCTCTCGCCCGGAAACACCTTAACAGAAATGAATAAGAAACTCGTTTTCTATGAACAATATGGCGTTGAAGAATATTATATTTATGACCCTCATAAAAATGACTTGAGTGGATGGAACAGAGGAGAAAACCGTTTAGAAGTCATCGAGAAAATGGATAATTGGATGAGTCCTCGTTTAGGGATTCGCTTTGAATTAGCCGCTCCGGAATTACGCCTCTACTATCCTAATGGACAACCTTTTACAACTTATAATGAAGAACGACAACGCGCAGAACAATTAGCTGCAAAATTGCGAGAATTGGGCATTAATCCAGAGGAAATTTAAACTAAATTAGGTATGATTTCTTCTTCCCCAATTGCTCAACAACTCACTTTGATGCAGTTATCTGATTCCTTTTTTCCATCAGGCTCATTTACTCTTTCGCATGGGTTAGAAGCTTTGGTACAAGAAGGTCAATTACAGGTTTCAAATAACTTACAAGTTTTTTTGCGGTTGCTGTTACGAAACAAAGTAGGGCCGACTGATGTTGTTGCCTTAATTCATGCTTACCAAGGCAGTTTTAAGGGTGATTTAGACGCTGTACGAGAGGCAGATGCTCGGTTGTTTTCCCAAACCTTAATCGAGAAAACGCGAGAAATGGGACGCAAAAGTGGACGAGCTTTACTGATGGTTGCTAGCCAAACTTGGCCCGATTGCCAATTAGACATCCTCAATCAAGCGGCAATTAAAGGGGAATTTCACTGCTTGCATCCGATTATCTTTGCTGTTGTTGGTAGGGTGATAGGATTGAGCGAACGGGATACGATATTAGCGTTTTTGCATAGCTTCGTTACAGGTTTATTAGGTGCGGCGATTCGCCTGAGCGTTTTAGGACATATACAAGCACAACAAGTTTTGCTGGGATTAGCACCCGATATTGAGGCAACTTATCAAATGAATGCTACTTTAACTTTAGACGAAATGTGGTCTTGTAGTCCGTTAATTGATATCGCTCAAATGCAACATCAAAAATTATCTCAACGTTTATTTGCCAGTTAAGGCATTAGAGGTTTTTATGCTTCAAAAATTTGCGTTACTGTTAGATTCAGTTTTTTAAACTGAGGGGATAACACTTGCTCGCTCCCTGAAAAGTTACCGACTTCGGTGTAAGTATTGCCAGTAAGTTGTAAAATTAATACGGTTTGCGCTTCAGGATCGATAATCCAATATTCAGGAATACCGCAATCTTGATATTGTAAGCGTTTAGCAAGATAATCTCTATTTCTTTGTATTTCTCCTGGACTAACCACTTCAATAACTAGCAGAGGAGGAGCCATAAAAAGACGTAGAGTATTACGCTTAGCTAGTTGCTGAATATGTTCTTCTCGGATAATGGTAAGATCAGGATAACGATTTCTGGGTTCTCCTCTGACTTCTAGTTCTAATCCATGTCCCCGAACGCGATCAGTACCTATTAACAGGGCAAAATAAAAGAAGATACGATTGGCAATTTGCACATTTATCCCTGATTCTGGGGGCATTTCAATCAATTCTCCATTAAATAATTCATATAGCTTATCTTTGCCGTCGTCATAGGCAAGATAGTCTTTAAAGCTTTCAAACCGAGGTTTAATTTGGAGCATGGTTTTAATCTGTAATGCCGTAGCTGATTCTACAATAGCCCGATTTACTAAAGATACTTATAAGGATTCAATAATTGTACGGACAAGCTCAAGGCGATCGCTTACAGTTAATTGACGGGCTTGCTCTTTTAGCCTCCAAATTCAATCGGGTCAGGGGTGCATCTCAGTTTCGCAAAAACACTGTAGATGGAAGGCTAAAACCCTGATTCTCTCGTATAGATTTACAAATGTGAGATGCACCCCGGGTCAGTTTGGTTACGAACCTTCACTCAGAAGGTTAGATTGCTCCCTTATTAGACGCTGGCTGCCTCAGTTCAGTAGGAGGAGTTCGCAATCCCAGATAGGCAGTAATCATGAACACCAAAGGAGCGATGATCGCGATTCCCCACACTAGCGATCGCTCTCGCCTCTCGGCAGGGGAAAGTCGAGAAACCGATGGCAAAAGTTCCCGATGGTGGTAGCGATGGAAGATTTCGTCTTCTAGCCAGTGGGTAGTTGCCTTAAAATTGTGCAAGGGGGTGGGTAGCAGTTCTAAATAGGTCGCATTGCGAATCAGATCGCCCGTTTTGCCGTTAATTTGAATTTTGTCAAAGAGATTGGCGACTCCATTACCAAGTCCCAATTTCATCAGCGTACCCCGCAGACTCACTTTAGCAGGGCTGAGGGTCTTTCCTCGGGCCAGTGCCAATAAATTATGTGCGATCGCTGCTCCCTGCTGGTAGGCTACCTGAGCGAGGGCGGGTTGTCGGTGTTCTTGCACGTTAGCACAGTCTCCCGCCACAAACACGTCGGGAAAATCCGGCAGTTGCAAAGTTGGGGTCACTAGCGGCAGTCCGTGTTTATCTAGGCGGTCTGGCCGCATCTGGGAACTCAAGCTTTGAATCAACGGATGAGTTGCCGTACCTGCCGTCCAGATCGTGGTCTGGGTCGGTAACGTTTCCACTTGCGCCTGCTCGTTACGCTGATACTCTAGGCGATCAGGGAGAACGGTTTTAACTCCCACGTTCAACAGCAGATCAACTGGCACTGTCCTCGTCTTGAACGCTTTGAGGGCAACTTCGCGCAGGTGTTCGTTCACATCCCCACTCAAGATCGCCTCGCCGTGATTGACCAGGACAATCCGAATATCGTGAGTATTCCCACCGAGTTCGGCATACCACTGCGGTAACAGATCAGCTAGGGTGGCTGCCGTTTCTACGCCAGACGGCCCAGCACCGACAACGGCAAAGGTCAATAGCGATCGCTTCTGTTCTGCCTCGTCCGTTTGCTTGGCACGTTGCAGGCAATCGCCTAAATGATGCTTTAAGTCGATGACGTTTTCCCGCGTCCGAAAGGCAAACGCATTTTCTGCGGCTCCTTGCGTCCCCAAGTAACCTTGAATGCTACCCACCCCTAAAACGAGATGGCGGTAGGTATAGTGCAAGCCAGAAGCTAAGTCTATCTGCTTTCGGTTCAGGTCAATCGCCGATACGCGATCGCTTACCAAGGTTATCCCACTTCCACTAAGTAATTCCTCGTAGCTCGGACAGACGGCATCTTCTGGCAATTCATCACTGAGCAACTCATAGAGCAGGGGTTTGAAAACAAAACGCTTTTGCGGGTCTATCAAGATAATAGGGTCAGGATAACGCTGATGGCGCAGGTGCAGGGCGGTGAACAACCCAGCAAATCCAGCCCCGACAATGACAGTAGGTTCCGTTGAGTTATTCATGGATCGGCTATAGAATCGTTGAATGGTTCTTTGACGTTAGATTTACTTTATAACCACCCTCTGAGGGTCAAATAAACCGAGCGTTAACATATTTCCTAACAATGGGTTCTAACCAAAAGCAGACTTCACCAGAGCGAGCAGTCTCCTTTTCGATTAACGAACGCTGTAATAAATCGTCGAGACTGTTCTTGATTTCAGAGGCAGATAGGGCAACAGACTTGACGAAGACCTCTAGCAATTGATTGAGGGTTATTCGCTCGGACTGTCTGGCTAAGTATTTGACGATTTCTTGTTTCAAAGACGATAAATGGTCAAATTGCGCGTCTAGCAACCCAAGCATCACGTCGCCAATAAACAAAGAATTGTTCAAAAATTCCCCTATATTACCATTATGGATGTTGGAAATGATCTCAGCCGCCATCTTTAAGGCTAGGGGATGACCTTGATAACTCCGAATTAATAGCTTTCTTCCTCGACAAGCGCTAGAAATGCCATAACTTTCCAACAGAGAGAAGGCATCTTGTTCTGGCAATCCTTTGAGGCGAAAGAGCCGAACCTTGGCTCCTGAAATTTCTCGAATATCTGTCGGCAGCAGGCGACTGGCTAAAAGGAAGCAACTTCGATGACGACCTTGACCTACTCGCTTGAATAATGCCCCATAGTCCTCTCGACACTTGCCATCAGCCTCAAGAGCGACTTGTACGTCATCCAAGACAACTAAAGTGGGATACCGCTCCAAGCAGCCAATCAGTTGGGGAATGGTACTTTCAGGAGCGTTTGGTACAGGCATTTCTGGATCGTTGTTCAGAAAGCGAATTAATTTGGCGATCGTTGCTTGACTCGATAGGGTAGGACTCAAACTGCGCCAGACAATTCGCTCGAAATGACCTTGCAAACGTTCGACGAGTTTCGCTACTAAGTATGTTTTGCCAATTCCAGCCATCCCAAAAACGGTAATTAAGCGACAGCGATCTTGCAAAATCCATTGCTCTAGCTCAGTGAGTTCCTCAGCACGGAGAGAGAAATCGCTGGCATCTGGCGCATCTCCCCAGTCAATTAAACTTTTAGCAGTGCAAGGCTTCTTTAATGGCGTTGTTTTTTTTTGCCAAACTTGATAGTGTTTGTCTTCTTGGAGGTCTCCTCCTAAATCCCATCCCAATCCGTCACATAGGCGATTTAGGGTGACCAGTTTGACTCCGCTACTCTGTTGCAGGAGTTTGTGCATTGTGTCGCCGTCAATTCCCGCACAGGTAGCCATCCACAAGTTGGAAGGGGACTTGCGCTGACGGGAGTTTGAGGAATGTTCGCCCTCCCAGATTTCTTGAAAGCGAATTCTAACTTGATCGACACCTTCTTCTGTAAGAATGTAGCTGGACATATTGTCACCAAAGAAAAATGAAGGCTCCCAGGGGAATGCCTATCTAGAGCAATTTTGCTGGAGATATCGAGGTATTCCCTTAGAAAAAAGCTTTGTTATTGTTATTTTATACAGTTGCTTTTTCCTGGATTCCGCAATTGTTGGACAAAAGTGCCGATCATCGGCACTTTTTTTGGGGAGATCGCCACGAGCAGAGCAATCGAGCAGAGTCATCCGAAAGATTGATTGACACTGGATTTGACTGACTTAACAAAAGTTTATTATTGCTCAAAGGGGACAATCGGCAGTTCTTCTGAAGAGCTTACCTAAACTAATGATATGAGCAACAGATAAATCTTCTGAGAACGACTAAAAGCTCAAAAGTACCTCTAAAAAGCTCAATTATTCGTTACTGCCAACAATTCTAATCTCAAACACAATCTGGAGACCAAAAATCATGAAAAAGTTAATGTTCGCTCTTTTAACCGTTTCTGCTGTTGGGTTCGTTTCTCTTCCCGTAATGGCTGACGAAGGCGATAGTGTCAACTTACAAGACTCAACTCAAGTGACCACTCAACAAGGAAATCACAACCGCTCAACTCAAGGGAGTGAGCAACGCATTAACGAGACTCGCAATGGAACTGGCAATACTGGTAATGCCCAAGGTACCTTTCAAGACAACTTCCAAGAAGGGAATCGCAACACTAGTTCTCAACGCAATGAACAGAACATTCGCCACCGAGACAGATAAGCCTCAAGGGGTTCGCTCAGTCCAACGCTTTGACAAATGTTAATAGGGGGCAGGGAATGAGCATTCAAGCCATCTCTAACTGCAGCCCTTCTCCCTATTCTCTTTCTCTACTCATTTTAGGAGGTCACTCATGCTATTCAACAAATTAACTTGTTTTGCTACTACTTTAGTCTTCTGGTTGCCTACTGTAGCGTCTTCTTTAATTGCTCCTGCCTCGGCCCAATGCGTGCAGTCTCACACGGGAATTCAACTTAATATATCAAAGCATCAAGCCCAACAATCCAACGATGTCCAATTCCAGAGTCAAGATTCCTGCACTGGCAATCGTAGCTCTAGCACGAGTACGCAGGTTAATATAGGGGGTGACTCTCCCGTCCGCCAACACCAAGAAGTTCGCCAGGAAGTTCGTGGCAGCAACGGCAATCCCACTGGCGTTAACGGGCCGACGGTAAGCAATGGTGTTGTGGTTCCGGTTAACGTACAGACTCCAGAGAATTTTCCTTATTAAATCTAAACGGCATCTGTAGGGGCAGACTGCCGTTTGTTGACTCCATTGTTATCCTTAAATTGCTCTGTTGATAATGAAGATGAAAACCTGGATCGTTACTACTTTATGTCTTGCTCTGGCGATCGCTACTATTCCGATGATAGTGCCTAGGGGAATTACGCTAACTTTTGCCAGACAGCAAACTACAATTAACCTGAGTTTAGCTGATCTCAGACAAGCTTGTATGCTGACAATTAAGGCAACGAACCCAGCGACTCGATTAACTGGACAAATTAAACTAGACGGTAGATTGATTCAAACTCTAAGCGATCGCCCTAGCGAGATTAATCTTTCATCCTATCTCAAGCCAGGCAAACATCAAATCGAAATCTTGGGTAGCTATACGCCTGCCCACGCTTCAATTACAGTTGAGTTAAGAGGAACTGGTACACAAGTCACTCAACAGACAGGAGGAAGTGGTCAACTCAATCAACTCTTAATGATTAACGTCAACTAGCTCCCCCTATATCCCTACCATACTGCCATAAAATGTTTAACACCATCGGTCAATTAAGTCTGGCTGCCATCACACTATTTGGGGCCATTCCGGCGATCGCAGAGTCGGTAACGCCTCAAACTAGCATTCAAGAAGTTTTTATTGAAGGCGATAATAACCTAGTCGATCAACAATTCCATCAAACTATTGTATTCGGATTGATCAGCATTCCTAATCTAGAAGAATCAGTCATCCCTCGAATAACCATTCAAAATATCTTTGATCGAGGCGAGGATAACCAAGTTAACCAGCAACTGACACAAACTATTCCTAATTTTTTCTCATTTAATGGCACTTTCAATACAGCTAGCTTTGGTGTCGATGATTTTCTTAATAACGACGCAACTTTAGAGGGACTTCAGTTTAGTACTCAAGAGACTTTTATTGAGGGTAATAACAACCTAGTTACTCAAAATAGTACTCAAAACCTGACTAATTTTTTTGTATTCGACGAAAGTTTCAGTAAGCAGCTAGAAGAACTTGAAACTAATAAAAATGGCAGTAATTTGGTCAATTTGGGTATTAATCAGTTTCTTTATACTACTTTAAATGATGCTGCTTTAGATGCGTTTCAAGTTGGCATTCAAGACATTGAAATTTTTGGCAACAATAATCTAATTACACAACACCTTAATCAAACTATTACCAATTTCCTTCTCGTAGACGACTCTTTTAGTGAAGCTGTCGAAGACATTTTAGCAGAAACTACTGAAGTCAATAATTTTCTCGATCCAATGGCGAGCTTAAAACCAATTCAATTGGCTGTTCAAGAGACTTTTATTGATGAAGGTACAGGCAATACGATCAATCAAGAAATTGAGCAATTTATTGCTCAATTTTTCTTATTAGATGTTTGTTTGGAAACCTATATATATGTAAGTTTAACCTGCCAAACTAACCAAGATTCAGCCGATATTATTGAATTTGATATCGATAAATTCATTACTACTATTTTGTTTGATACTAATACTACTGTAGACGCAACCCAAGTTAGCCGTCAAATTGCTGATGTTATAGGGAATAATAACCAAGTCGAACAAGAGAATATCCAAATGATTAGTGTGAGTATTCCCGAACCCGCTTCTATTAATAGTCTTTTATTCTTGGGATTTTTAGGGATGGGTTTGAGGCTCCTTCGCTGGCTCTCTAGGAGAATCCACTCGCATGACGGCAGTGGAGTATGTCAAATCAGCATACCCCGTTAGACAAGCTTAAAACAATTGAAGAGATATGTTCTCTCGGTTCAGGTAGTATTGAATCAGGGATCAAACAAATTGGAAGGAGAGTAAAAATATCCGGCGCACAAAAGCATGATGTTTTCAATCAGTAGCGAATTTAGATATTTTAGCGATGAAAGGCAAAATTCTGTTAGGAATGCTGGTTTTTGTGCCGATTGCCATTGGTGCAGAGTGGTTGGAATTATCGCCCATTCTAGTGTTTGTTTTATCAGCTTTGGGCATCATTCCTTTAGCGGCCTTGATTGCTGAAGCGACAGAAGGCATTGCTGCTGTCATCGGAGCAACACTTGGCGGCTTGCTCAATGCTACGTTTGGCAATTTAACCGAAATGGTGGTCTCAGTCGTTGCGCTGAGAGCGGGATTAGTCGAAGTCGTTCAAGCAAGCATTTTGGGGACAATTATTGCCAATTTGCTCTTAGGATTGGGACTGGCAATGTTTTTAGGCGGGTTGCAGTTTGGACGACAAGATTTTGAGCCAGAAATTGCTCGTCTCAATGCTTCTTCAATGCTCCTAGCGGTTCTCGTCTTGCTGACTCCCAGTGCTATTGACTATACGTCAGAGGGGTTGCCAGTCGGGGCGATTCAAAAGTTCTCTTATGTCGCCTCCTTTTTATTGCTGGTTTGCTACGGCTTGAGCCTCTTTTTCTCGATGAAACTCACTAAAACGGTAGAAACACAGCCTTCACTCGCAGAAGTGATTGAGGAACCCCTGCACGAAGACAATCAATTAGGAAAAGAGATTGGCATTTTGCTCGCCTGTACGCTTGCTCTGGTGGTGATTTCCGAAATTTTGGTCGGCTCTTTAGAAGAGACAGTAAAGACATTAGGCTGGACGGAACTTTTCACCGGCATTATTTTACTGCCCTTGTTTGGTGGGGTGGTTGAATACATTACTTGCGTGTCAACTGCCACTAAAAATAAAATGGATTTATCGGTGTCCGTAGCGATTGGCTCTACCTTGCAAGTGGTTTTATTTGTCACTCCCCTGCTGGTTTTGGTCAGTTTATTCTTCCCGACTTCTCTATCTTTAGAATTTAACGTTTTTGGCATTTTTGCGGCGGTGGCAGCCGTTTTGATTACCAATTCCATCAGTTCTGACGGTCAATCAAATTGGTTGGAAGGGATTTTACTGTTGATTTTCTACGTGATTCTCGCCACTGCTTTTTACTTGCATCCTTAAATAACTTTAAAGGTGGGACGGGGCTTTTGAACTGGAGTCCCCGATACCGGAGGTTTCCTCCGGTATTTCAGGGGACGTTCGGAGGAAACCTCCGCAGACAGCCCCTCCATTGCCTACCCTACACTCATTAATGTCTTCGCCACAAAACTTTCGGCAGAATTTGCCGTTCGTCTACCCGTTCTTTGTATTTGGTGGCAAAGTTTAACAAAGAATCTAGCAAAGAATCGGAGAGATAGTGCGGTTGCAATCCCAGGTCAAGTAAGTTGGTATTTTTCGCGTTAAAATAGTGTTCTTCTAGTTCAACTCTGGGGTTTTCTAGGTGATTAATTTCTACTTTCAATCCCATCGCGCTAGCTGCTTTTTGCACCATGATTGCTAAATCACCGACGCTAAACAGTTCCGTAAATTGGTTGAAAACGCGAAATTTTCCGGCATCGGCAGGGTTAGCAATCGCCAGTTCGACACAGCGTACTGTATCGCGAATGTCTAAAAATCCCCTCGTTTGTCCCCCTTTACCATACACCGTTAAAGGATGTCCGATCGCCGCTTGAATGCAGAAGCGGTTCAACGCTGTGCCAAACACGCCATCATAGTCGAGGCGGTTGATTAGCCTCTCATCGATTCCTGTTTCGTCAGTCAGAACGCCGTAAACCACCCCTTGGTTTAAATCTGTTGCCCGCAGTCCCCAGATTTTACAAGCAAAATGGATATTGTGGCTGTCGTGGACTTTACTCAGATGGTAGAAACTGCCCGGTTGTTTGGGGTAGGGTAAGGTATCTTTGCGCCCATTGTGTTCGATGGTGATGTATCCTTCTTCAATATCGATGTTGGGAGTACCGTATTCGCCCATCGTTCCCAGTTTGACGAGGTGGCAATGGGGAAAGTCTTCTTTCATGGCGTAGAGAATGTTGAGCGTCCCTACCACATTATTAACTTGAGTAAAAACAGCGCGATCGCGATCAATCATCGAATAAGGCGCCGAACGCTGTTCCCCAAAGTGAGCGATCGCTTCTGGTTCAAACTGGCGCAAAGCTTGACTGAGAAAGTCATAATCGGTGATGTCACCCATGAACAAATCAATGCTTTTGCCTGTCAAATCCTGCCAACGTTGCAGTCGTTGGTGAATCGAAGCAATAGGCGTTAACGTTTCAGCGCCTAATTGAGCGTCCCAATGCCGCCGAATTAAATTATCGAGAATGCCGACTTCATATCCCCTGTTAGCAAGATGTAGCGCGGTTGCCCAACCGCAATAACCGTCACCGCCAATAACCAGAACTTTCATACTCTATCAATTAATCTGTTTTGCCAATCTTTGGGTAACTGTACCAGGTCTTGGTACTCTATTAAGCATCAAATTAACGAGAATTACCTGTGAGCTATCAGTCTATCACTTTCTGGGGATCGTCTTATTACAATCCGCTCATTGCTTAAATAATGTTTAAAAATTGCAGCAGGAAGTCACTGCCAACGCCAAGCTGCGATCGCTAAACTTGCCCATCCTATCAAAAAAGCAACGCCCCCAAGCGGAGTAATTGCTCCTAACCCCTTAATACCACTAAAACTGAGCGCGTACAAACTTCCCGAAAACAGGACAATTCCAGCGATAAAAGCGTATCCTGACACTAGCAAGTCAGTAGAAGCGGTTTCCAGACGCGCTAACAGCAAAGCTATCAACAGCAAGGCAAGCGCGTGATACATTTGGTACTTAATGCCCGTCTCAAAAATTTCTAAAGCGCGATCGGTTAATTTATCCTTGAGAGCGTGACTGGCAAACGCTCCACCAGCAACCGCTAAACCTGCTAAAATTGCGCCAATTCCTAAAAAAATTTGGGATTTCATGGATGATTCCTGCTTTCAAAACCTCAACAAGTTTATTTTAGAGGATTGATCCATTGAGCTAGAATACAGGTGATCGCGCTTGGGTGTTTTCTTCTTTACAATAAATTTAAATAAGCAACATTTTATAATAATGATCGAACAGCTTCCACTAGACAAAATCGCAACCTTTTGTCAACATTACCATATTTGGAAACTTTCTCTTTTTGGCTCTATTTTACGAGAAGACTTTACCGAAAATAGTGATATTGATTTTTTAGTAGAGTTTAATCCTGAAAATATTCCAGGCTTAATTCGTTTAGCGGGAATGGAAATCGAGTTATCTAATATTATTGGACGAAAAGCTGATTTAAGAACAGCAGAAGATCTAAGTTCTTATTTTCGGCAAGAAGTCATTAACTCGGCTCTAGAAATTTATGCCCAAAATTGACGATAAAACCCGACTATCTCATATGATTGATGCTGCTAAAGAAGCATCTTCTTTCATTCAAGGTAAAACTAGAGAATCTCTCAATCAAGATAGAATGTTAACTCTATCCCTAGTTAAATTAATTGAAATTATTGGAGAGGCTGCTTCTAGAGTCTCTGTAGAAAAACAGCAACAATTAGAGACAATACCTTGGGCGCAGATTATTGGGATGAGAAATCGATTAATTCACGCTTACTTTGACATTAACTTAAATATTCTCTGGAAAACAGTTACTGAAGACTTACAACCATTAATATCTAATTTGGAACAAATTCTTATTAAAGCAGAAAAATTGAATTAAATATTAATTATTTAGAACAATGTATAACCGTTTACTACTAATATTTTATTTCACTGGACTAAACCATTCAGTAATCCCATCAGCTAAAGTTTTCGCTAACTTTTTTTGTTCCTCAGAATTGCTCACCCATTCAAATTCTGTCGGATTGATCATAAAGCCTAATTCTAACAAGATTGATGGCGTTGTATGGGGGCGAGTAAGGGCTAAATTATTCCAAAAAACACCATAGGAAGGTCGGTTTAATTTTTGCACTAAATAGTCGTGTAAAAATTGGGCTAAATTGTTCGCTTGAAGATGATACCAAAAAGCTCCGACTCCGGCAGTATTGATCGCATCTCCATTATCCGGTAACGCATTATAATGAATTGAAAGAGCTATCGTCGGTTTGAGCTTATTAATCATCTCAACTCGTTCCGTTAAAGAAACATCTATATCAGTGTCTCTGGTTGTATATACAGTTGCCCCGCGTTTGATCAACTCCTGTTTTAGTAATTCAGAAACCGTTAAATTGATATCTTTTTCGGGATAACCATTTGGCCCTTTTGCACCGAGTTCTTGTCCTCCGTGTCCCGGATCGATTAGAATTTTAATCCCTTTAAGAGATGACCGATTTTGCTGAATTAAATTAGAAGGATGACGGAGAGAAAAAACTAAATTTGTGCCTTCGTATTTTAAATCATAACCCCATTGCTGTGCCGTTTTTAAATAAAACGTGTAGTCAATTTGCGTAGGGGTGACTTGTTGCCAAGTAAAATTTTTAATAAGGGGATTGTCAACCAGGCGAATCGTATCGGTTTGGGCAGTGGTATTATATAAAGTTAACTTGATAAAATCATTGCCTTGAATGACACTGATAGGGACGGGAACTTGCAAAGGAAAAATAATCTCAGTTGCCCCTTCAGTTTGTCTGGAATTAATACTACGGATAAGCGATTGAGGTGGTATAAAAGTGGGTAGCAATCGCGTTTCTTTTTGCTCAATCCACGCACCATAATCTAGACGCAACCAGTCTCCTTCTTTACCCGTAACAGCAGCAGTGGTTCCTTTGGGTAAAGGAGTTAATCGGGAATAATCGCTACTAGGGCCAGTTCTGGTTACGCCATTCTCGGCAATAACTTCAATAACTTCTAAGCGTTCAGGTGAAAGAATTTCAATCGATCCTGAACTCGTTTGAGAGATAGTTTGACC
>JBGTNM010000467.1:0-7326 GCA_041743025.1 Microcystaceae cyanobacterium | reverse complement strand
GATACTCCAATCAGGACACTTATCTTGTTTTTGAAATTAATCAATTAGTAAAAGTGATTCATCTAAAAAAAATTCGATTCTTAACTCTTGAAATCTTTTGTGTGTCTAATTTTTCAAAATTAGATGCGTTTGCCCTGGGGTATGAGTGCTTTAGGTCAAATCACTGGTCTTGAAGTAGCCACCAGAGCTATTAGTTTAGAGATGGACGGAACGGTTTTTCATCAACTTAATGGCAAAACACGAGTAACATCCAGAAAGAAACCGCTTGTGACGCTTGATCGCACCAACTTAGTCATTACACTCTTAGAAAAGTTGACGCAAAAGTACGACAACAGCCGACTCAACATCTACTTCAATCATCTATGCACCCAAGTGGATTTTGAGCGTCAGACCGTTAGTTTCCAGGAGGCTGTGCCAGAAGCAGTAGACCCGATCACGGTGAACTATGACCTGTTGATTGGTGCAGATGGCGCACGCTCGGCAGTCAGATCCTATTTTCTCAATACCGAATTGTTTGAATTTGAGCAGAAATACGTCCCGACAGACTATAAATCGATTGTTTTGCCTCGTCCTGAGCGAACGTTAGACATCCACCTGGAATCCGGCAAAATCCATTCCTGGAGAAACAATGACGGCACATTTGTCGTGTTGTTACATCAACCGGACGGAAGCATGAGCGGTGTCATCTTATTTCCCCGTCAGAAAAATCAGATCGTCAATCTTTCCACCTCAGACGAGGTACTGCAATTTTTTCACCAGCATTTCCCAGAGGTAGGTCAAATGATGCCAGTCGCAGAAGCGGAAGCATTCTTGGCGCGATCGCCATCGAGGATTTTAACCATTCGCTGTAGTCGCTATCATTATGGTGATAGCGTACTGCTAATAGGAGATGCTGCCCACTCTGTATCAGCCTCAATTGGTCAAGGTTGCAATGCCGCACTCGAAGATGTCGTTATCGTTGACAAGCTGTTAGATGAGTATGCTGACAATTGGACAGAAGCGATCGCACAGTTTACTGTTCGCCGCAAAGCGGATGCTCATGCCTTGGTGGAGTTGGGCGACTACTCATTTCCTTCCTCTCCCAGATTATTTATTGAGTTTGTCGTCAGAGAGCAACTTGCCAAGATGCTCCATCAACTCTTTCCCACTCGCTTCGCACCGTCGCTATCTGAGCTTTTCTTTGAAAGTTCAGTTCCCTATTCAGAGATTTTGAATTCTTATAAAGGCTGGATAGCCAAGGTGAAAAAGTCGAACAAGCAGTTTTTAGAAACTCTGTAGTATTCTGGTACGCTTGCATACGCTTATACTTATACTGATATACTTATACTGAGTATTTTACAGTAAACTTCTCGCTTTGAGTTGTAAGTAACGATTGACCAATTGTTCGCTCACTTGATTGGCAGGCGCATCCAATACCAAAACGCCTTGTTGCTTAAGACGTGCAAACGCCACTTGACGCTGAGATAGTAAATCTAAGGCAACCGCACGAGTATAAGCTGCATCAATTTTAACCGTTGGTTGGGAAGCGATCGCATCGACTTGGGGATCGCGCAAGGCAATACAAAAAGGCAAATAGCGGGGGGTAAGTCGCGTCATAGCGCCGAGTAATTCCGCCGAAGCGGTTTCGTCTACAATATCGGTAATGACCACCACTAAAGCACGGCGAGTTTGCTGGCGGACAAATTGAGACACTGCCTCTACATAATCAGGTTCTAACAATACAGGTTGCAGAGGTGTGAGTCGTTCTAGAAGATGAGAAAATTGGTGAGAACTATGCTGCGGTGGAACCCAAACACACACTTGACGGTCAAAAACCCCAACCCCCACACGATCGCCCCGATGTAACCCCGCCAGTGCCAAGGATAGCGTCGCATTTAAACCCCAATCAAACCGCTTCAACCCCTGCACCTGCGCCGTCATTAAGCGACCACGATCAAGTAAGATAATTAAAGTTTGCTCGCGATCAGGTTCTAGCACTCTGACAAAAGGACGATTGCGGCGAGCAGTTGCTTTCCAATCCATCAAGCGCAGATCGTCTCCTCGATTGTATTCCCGCAATTCGGCAAACTCCGTTCCTACCCCTAACCGCCGCGCTTGGCGCATTGTTCCCGTACTTTCAAGTGTCAAACGAATAGAAAGTTCCCGCAACCCGATCAAATCAGGATAGACAGCAACAGTTTGACGTGCCGGAATTGTCCAACTGTGCCATGCTAGCTGCCATTTTCCCAACTGTCTGAGGTAAATGTCTCCCCAAGCAAACTCGCCGCGACTGTCGGGATGAATTGTATACGTTAGTTCCTGAGTCGTATTTTGGGGTAAAGTGGCTTGTAGTGTGGATGCCGATACCTGAAAATTGGCAGGATAGCTATCTCGGATGAGGAGTTGAGACAGTTGATTTTGAGATTGTACCGAAAGCTCAACCCGATTATCTCGCCCAACTGACAGGCGATGCAACGGTTGGCGCACAACTTCAACGCGATGGGGTTTAACTCGGCGAGCGTCTACTATTGCCAAACTTATTAGAATTAAGTCAAACAGAAGCGTTGCCGCAATGCTGACAGTCGGGTTAAAAAACAAGGCAAGGAGAAAAGCGATCGCGACTCCCCATAACAAGAGAAAATAAAGGCGTTTAGCAGGAATCATGAGCAGTTAATAGTTAATAGTATTCCGACAATTTATATCTTACTTAAAAAAGATAACTATATTCATCGGGGAACGGGAACTTGTTTGAGAATTGAAGTAATAACTGAATCAATTTGTATGCCATCTAATTGTGCTTCGGGTTTGAGAATAAGGCGATGGCGCAACAAGGGAGAAGCAACGGTTTTAAAATCATCAGGAATGACATAATCTCGCCCTAAAAGCCACGCGCCTGCTTTAGCTGTTTGCAACCACGCGATCGCCGCTCTAGGCGATGCACCCAGCCCTAAATCAGGATGTTGGCGAGTTTTTTCTATTAACGCTAACAAGTAATCTAATATTTTTTCATCGACATTAACGGTTTGTAAACTTTGACGCGCTCGGAGAATTTGCTCTACAGTAGCAATCGGTTCAAGACGCTCTAAGTCGTCACGTTTAGCTTGAAAGCCTTGCTGAAAATTAAGCAACATTTGTTTAGCTGCTTCAAGCGGCGGATAATCAACGATTAATTTAAATAAAAAGCGGTCTAATTGAGCTTCAGGTAAAGGATAAGTTCCCTCAAATTCTAAAGAATTTTGAGTCGCGATCGTCCAAAATAAAGGGGATAAAGCCAGCGTTTCTCCATCTAGCGTAACTTGTCTTTCCTCCATCGCTTCTAGCAAAGCAGATTGTGTTTTAGGAGGAGTTCGGTTAATTTCGTCTGCCAACAAAATTTCAGTAAAAATAGGGCCCTTTTTAAGCGTAAAACTGCGATTATTGAAGTCAAAAATATTAGTCCCTAAAATATCTGAAGGCAAAATATCAGGCGTTAGCTGAACTCGTTTAAAGTCTGCTTTAATAAATCTAGCTAAAACTTTAACCAAGAGCGTTTTGCCAGTTCCCGGTACTCCCTCCAAAATGAGATGTCCTCCACTGAGAAGGGCAATCAATAATTGTTGAACGACTGACGACTGTCCGACAACAATAGCGTTTAAAGCTTGCCCCAGATTCATAAAAACTTCAGAATTAATTGCCATATCAATCACTATTAACTATTAATTATTAACTATTAACTGACTACGCTCCCATCCCTGAATATTGTCGCAGTCCGAGGCGCCACAGCCAACGGTTAAGACAGAAAAAAATAAATCCCCATCCTATCATAATCAAAAAACTCCGCATTATGTTAATCGGTAAACCAATGAGTAACGCCGCCGGAAAATAAACCATATAAGGTAGAGGTGTCCACATAACGACTTCTTTGACACCTGCGGGAAATACATCCAACGGCGCAACTACCCCAGACAGAAAAATGTAAAATAAAAACCAAAACTGCTGGATAGCACTCGCTCGTTCCGTCCAAAAAGCAAACATCGCAAAAGTATATTGAATCAGAAAATTGAGTACAAAAGCAAGCGCGATCGCCAGTACCCCCAAGACAATCCCTGAAAGACTCGGTAGCCAAAACGCCTGCGGATACAAACCAAAAAATAACAAAGTCAACAAAATTGCTACCGGAAAACGAGTCATTTTCTCGGCAATATGCCTAGCTACATGATGCCATGCCGGATCGAGAGGTTGCAGCAATCTAAAAGAGAGTTTTCCTTGTACGACTTCCCGCTCAAAATCCCAAATCACCCAAATATTGGTGAATTGACGCACTTGAAACACGCAGAAAAAATATTGAGCAAATCTGACTGCATCAAGTGTAAAATCTCCGCTTTGTGCTGCTTGTATCCATACTCCCATCAGAATAATAGGTAGGGAACCCGACAGCACCCACAACAAAATTTCTGCTCGATACTCCATCATATAAGCATAGTGAACTGAAAGCAGAGTAAGAATTTTTTGAATGAGCCACTTCATTAATTACTAAGTAATGGGTAATTTTCTCTTGCCTCTTGCCTATTGCCTCTTCATAATATTATCAATTTGTTGGTATAAAGCTGGTAAAGTTGACGAATTGTCTAAAACAACATCGGCAGCAGCAATTTTTTTTTCAATCGGTAGTTGATTATTAATACGAGCGATCGCTTGCTCTTTTGTCAGTCCATTTCGCGCCAGCAATCGCCTACTTTGTTCGTCAGGAGAACAAGAAACTACCCAAATTTCAGTAACCAAATCGACCATATTGGCTTCAAACAACAAAGGAATGACAAGGACAATAATAGGGTTACTTAGGCGTTTAATGGTAGCTATAAACCTTTCTTTAACGTAGGGATGTATTTGACTTTCCAACCATTGCTTTTCTTGTTTATCATTAAAAATAATTTCTGCCAAAGCCGTGCGATTTAATTGACTACCAGCCAATTGAACTGCTTCTCCATATCGACTAAATATTGCTGCTAAGATAGGAGAGTTGTCTTTAACAGCTTCTCTAGCATAAATATCAGCATCTAAAATAGGCAAATCATAAGTATTGTGTAAATAACTAGAAACACTACTCTTACCCGATGCAATTCCGCCAGTCAATCCAATCATTCGCTTTACTGCTTGAACCATTGACATTCTTTGTGTCTTTGTGGTTAATACAAAATTCATCTTGAGGATCGCTATAATATATTAGCCTTGTGCGAAGCTTCCTGCCATCTCTAGATAAAACGTGCAACCGCCTAAAGATACGAAATGCTAACTTTCAGGCAATTGTGGCAGTAAATACGTTATGCTGGGGTCGAATTAATGCTTTGAAAATATCAGGGATTTTATGAAAAAGCGTTGGTTATTGGGGTTATTTATCGTAGGGATGTGGCTCGTCCTGTCTCAGTTTAAAGGATTAGCCAATCGTGGGCAATATGACTCTTTAATTATTAATTTTCGTGAAGACGTTCCCACGTCAGTGTTGAGCGAACAGATGGCCGCGATCGCTCAAGACTCTCAACAAACTGCCAGTCTCAACAGTATTTTTTCGGTTGAACAGCACCTCTATACCGTTGCAGGCGATCAAAAGCTGCTCAACACGCTGAAAAAATCTTCTTTAAAACGCTACATCGAGTACATCGAACCCAACTACATCTACAACGTTTTTGAAGCTCCCAACGATCCTGAATACAGTAAACAATGGAATCTACACGCTATCCATGTCGAACGAGCGTGGGAAGAAACCAAAGGCGAAGGCGTGACGGTTGCCGTCATTGATACAGGAGTCAGTCGCGTTCCCGACTTGCAGCAAACCGAATTTGTCGAAGGATACGACTTCGTCAACGATCGCAGCGATGCCGCCGATGATAACGGACACGGAACGCACGTTGCAGGCACAATCGCCGAGTCCACCAACAATAATTATGGCATGGCAGGCATTGCTTACGCCGCTAAAATCATGCCCCTCAAAGTCCTCTCTGCTGGCGGAGGAGGAACCATTGCCGATATTGCTGAAGCCATTCGCTTTGCCGCCGACAATGGAGCCGATGTCATCAACATGAGTCTAGGCGGTGGAGGAGACAGCCACACGCTCAAGGAGGCGATCAATTATGCCTATGCTAAAGGTGTCGTTATCGTAGCGGCTGCTGGCAATGCCAATCAGAACGCTGCCGCCTATCCCGCTCGCTATCCCCATGTCATTAGTGTTTCTGCACTTGATGCAACGGGCATGAAAGCCCCCTATTCCAACTACGGGGCAGGCGTAGATATTTCGGCCCCTGGCGGCAGCGATAAGGGCAAAATTCTGCAAGAAACGATTAATCCTCAAACGGGGAAAGCCGAATTCGCCGGTTTTCAAGGAACCAGCATGGCTGCGCCTCACGTTGCTGGCGTTGCCGCTTTAATTAAAGCGTCCGGTGTCTCTCAAAACGAGCAAATTTTAACGGTGCTCAAACAATCTGCCCGAACCGTTACTGACGATCCCCTCAACCATTTTGGGGCCGGGCAATTAGACGCAGGAGAAGCCGTTAAACTAGCCTTCAAAGGTAAAATTACCTTCCGCGACTTCTTCCGTTGGCTGCGAGATAGCGGCTATCTCAATCCTCGTTTTTGGATTGACGGCGGGGCGGTGGCGTTGCTGCCAAAATTGTTGATGGTGGTGGGATCATACCTGCTGGCTTGGTTCTTACGCCATTATTTCCCCTTCCAATGGGGAATGCCCTTAAATTTTGGCTTAATTTTCGGCAGTTCTGGGCTATTTTTCCTACAAGGCATTTATATTTTCGATTTACCGCAATGGCCTTTCCGCTTGCTGGGAACTTCTCTGCCTGAACTGGGAAATGTTCTGCAAGGGAGCAACCTGCTCAATCCGGTCTTTGCCAGTGTGTTACTGCCTTTTGGCTTGATTGTCTTACTCTTAGGACTCCCTGGCGGCAAGTGGTTGGGAATTGGTACTGCCGTTGGCGTTGCTGTTTGTTTGGGCATTCATGCAGCGATCGCGCCAGAGGTCTGGGGCATATCTTCTGTCGTAGTGGCTAGAATCTTTTTAGGAGTCAATGCCTTACTTTGTCTCGGATTAGCCTGTTTAGCCAGTCAAGGAGAGAGGAAAATCGCATGAGTCGGACGATTTTAGGGAAAATTGAAAAAAAAGGCTTCGGATTTGGGACTTGGGCCTTAATCACCGAAGACGGAGAAACCTACGAACTCAAAGATCCGCCTGATGAGTTACGCAAAGCGCTCAATCAAGTAAGAGTCAAAGGTAACATCCGCGATGATGTCATGACAATAGCCGCGATCGGCCCCGTGTTAGAGGTGACAGATTTTGAGATTTTGGACTAGGAATAATCTTTA
>JBGTNM010000466.1:0-2768 GCA_041743025.1 Microcystaceae cyanobacterium | reverse complement strand
AACCAGTCAACCTATTGCTTACACTTCTTCAGATAATAAATGATTAATACGGTCGTCCAAATCTTGAATGAAATTTTCAGGAAGAAATTGTTTAACCTGCTCATTAGACAATCTAGCTTCGTTACAAATAACCTCAAAACTCAGTTCCAAAGAAATCAAAACGTCTGTCCAAAACTGTTTACGTTGTTCAGGGCTGTGGAGTGGCCCATCAATTCCATTTTGAAACCGCTCTGGGTCAATAATTAATAAATCACAGGAATCTTGTCCAAGCGCAGCCGATTCCTTTTCTTTTTCGGCTCTTAATTCCCAGTTATCAAACCAATGTTCGCCAAAATCGTTATCAAGGAGAAAATATCTACCGATCCAAACAACAGGATTCCATTCAATTAACCCCAGTATATTCGCTATTTTCCGATATTCATGGGTTACCGTAAAAGCATCTAATTCTTCAAGATAATTAAAAACTTTGATCGTTCGACGAGATGATTTCATGATTCGCTTAATATTCCTTTAAACAAGGGTTAAATGAGAAAAGTCTTTAATGGGACATCAGTAATTTTACATTTCTAGCTTATTTTAAGAAGTTACCAAATTTTATTGCAAAAAAATTATTAATAGTAAATTTTTCTCGTGCTATCGCCCTTTTGTTGGCGATGAGTTAACCATTAGCCTTATGTCTGATCTGATCGTTTTCGATTTCGAGAACCGAGACGTTCGTTTTGTTGGCACTCCCGCTCGCCCCGAATGGGTAGCTCAAGATGTGGGAATCGCTTTAGAGATCCAAAATGTTCGTCAACTTTTGACCAAATTTGATGATGACGAAAAGGGTGTATGTACTATATACACCCCTGGCGGCGAACAGGAAATGCTGACCGTGACTGAGCCAGGGCTTTATCGGCTCATATTTAAATCCCGTAAAGCCGTAGCCAAACGGTTTCAACGTTGGCTATTTCACGAAGTTCTTCCGTCTCTCCGACGCACCGGAAGCTATAGCATCCACCAGAACCCGCAGTCTCCCAAGGCTCTTATTGCTGCACGCGCTATCAACGAAATCAACGAATTAGTCGTCGATATTTCCCCTCGCTTGGCTCAGTATCTTATCGACCATACTATCTCAGAAGTTCTCGAACAAGCCACCTTGACAGGGACGACGGAGGCTTTGCGAGGGGTCGTGGAAATTGCCGAAGAGATGGGTTTACCTGTCAATGCTCAAAACCGTTCCCAACTCGGTCGCTTTGTCAAAAATTCGCCAGTCGGTCAATTAGCTGTCCCTGAAAAGCGTCTTGTTAACGGAACATGGCGAGAAGTTCACTGCTATCCCGATACCGAGGGAGTGCGTAATCTTATTCGCTCGTTCTTTTCTTAGTTTTGTTCCTGTTAACTAGCTCCTCATTTCTTGGCGAATGCAAAGCTATTTTTTGTTTCCGAGAAACGGGGAGTTTGTTGTTTTGATAGTTAACCGTACTGTTCTCAATGCCAGACTTGGACGAAAGAAGTGCTTTATCCCAACCAACCCGAACGTCAAATCTTTTCAAAGGCTAACCCCTGTTCGGTGAGGAAGCCTAATTAGCTTTTGTGGAGGAAAGGGAAATTATCCTTTTCCCCCTTCTCTTAATTTCTACAACCGCATAAACGAGGAAAAAACGATGTTAGCCGTCTTAGGAGATTATTTAAAGCATCTCAACTCAGAAATTCAATCTTACGAACAACTGATTGTCCAGAAACGAGAAGAAGCTCTGAAATTAACCCAACTGCAAGGGCAAGTAGTTGAAGCGTTAGGTATCCTCAAAAATGTTGTCGATGAACTTCAGAAAGTCGATCCAGAAGC
Organism: Microcystaceae cyanobacterium; assembly: GCA_041743025.1. Lineage (GTDB taxonomy): Bacteria > Cyanobacteriota > Cyanobacteriia > Cyanobacteriales > Microcystaceae > JBGTNM01. The sequence continues at coordinate 940 of JBGTNM010000466.1, read as the reverse complement.
GATCGCTACTATCAAAACTGCCGCCTTACAAATCTTCGATAACGGCAGTCAACCAAACCCACACTTGCCAAAAGCCAACGACAATTCTGTTGAGCTTAAGATTGAACCATCGGTTATCGCAGCAGAAAATCCTTTTGAATTAACTGAGAATAGTCCAGTCCAGCTTAAGCTTGAAGCATTGGCTGTTGATGCGGAAAATCCCCTTGAAGCGAGCGAGAAAAAAGATTCCTTGGAGATTGAAAACGATCAGTTGCCAGAAAACCCTACCGAGAGTGGATCTGCTCAAGAGGACTCCAATTTCATCAGGCTGTCGGAGAATGTCGTTTATGAGCCAGACAAGGCAACTATCTACGCTGGTATCAACGCCTACAACTGTGCCAAAGCTTGGGGAGAATGGCTTTGTTTTACTCATACTGTCGGCGATCGCTTTGAAGTTCTCAACAAAAGCCGTTCAGAAGACTACAATTATGACTTAGTAGTTTTCGGCATCGAACCCGAAGATGCTCAGAGACTGGCGGACTCTGACCTGACCAAACAGCCTAATACTCCAGAAAACGCTTCTTGGCAACCGCCCAAACGCCATCCTCAAGCTGCCCCACCCAGACCTCAAGTGTGTCAACCGGGGGACTTAGCTGTCGGCGATATGGCTCGAAAGCCTGATGGACGGGAATACCGAGTGATTGGCGTGAGCGATGATGGCTCGGTGGTAAAAGTCGTGAACGAGGACAACCTGGAAATGGCTTTCTCCATTGGCGCACTCTATATCGTTAAGAAAGCCGAGCCTGAGCCTAATGGAAACTGGCTCTCCCGTACCTGTGGTGATAAGAACGGCTTATTAAAATAAGCAAGCTAATAGTTTCTCTCGTAAAGATTTAAAGGTATTAAAGCCATAACTTTGTCGAATAATCAATTTAATCTTAGTATTTAGACCTTCCATAAC
>JBGTNM010000465.1:0-20054 GCA_041743025.1 Microcystaceae cyanobacterium | reverse complement strand
GTTATGGAAGGTCTAAATACTAAGATTAAATTGATTATTCGACAAAGTTATGGCTTTAATACCTTTAAATCTTTACGAGAGAAACTATTAGCTTGCTTATTTTAATAAGCCGTTCTTATCACCACAGGTACGGGAGAGCCGGAAATTTACCAAAGCTTAGGCGGGCAGAGAGATTATAATGAGGAAGTCTGGCAACAGTTTGGAGATGCTATAGGTTGGCGTGTGAATAACCAGTGGATATACTACAATAATATTACTTTTGGCTTAGAGGCTCCTCAAGGACACCTCCCAAGAAGACACCTCCGATTTAATTTGGGGTTAATGAGGAGGGTGGGGTGTTGTATCTTCTCTCGCGTCCAGACTTGTAGTCTGTAAGAGATCAGAAAACTAACGCCAAAAAAGTCAAAACCTTTGTGAATATATTGAAACATAATCAATTAATTGAAAATAATGGAAGAATAAAAAATGGATACTCAAATTTTAAAAGAACTTATTAAAGAAAGTATTAGAGAAGTATTACAAGAAGAAAGATTAGCACTTTGTCAAGTATTAATTCCTTATGTCAGCCAAAAGGAACAGCAAGAAATAGAAACAAAATTTGTTTCTCCCTCAAAGTACAACAAAGAGGAATTTATAGATATGACGGACTGGATTAAAAATGAAAGTAAAATTTAGTAATAATGCCGTTAAGTTTCTAAATAAACTAGATACTAAAAATCAAGAAAGAGTCAGAACGCAAATCAATGCCCTTCTCTCTTCATTAGAAAATCAAAGAATTATTCCTTTTACAGAGTTAGATATAAAAAAATTAAAAGGGGAGTGGGAAGGATTTTATAGGATTCGTATTGGTCAACTGAGAGTTATTTTTTCATTTGATATGAATTTAGAAGAGTTATTAATTTATGAAATTGATTTTCGAGGGAATGTTTATACAAAAAATTAACTATGCAATTTGAAATGTTTTCTGAAGTTAGATTAAAAGAAGCTCTACCAGAGTATAATATTGCTCAAAATAGTTCAGCTATTATTGTAGATTACCTACCCGGACCAGAAGGACTCGAAGATGGTTATGTTTTAGAAGTATTAGATAAGCAGGGTAAAGGATTTACAGTAATTGCTGTAGCTGCTTCTAACATAGAACCTGTGATTGCTAAGGTAGAAGCTTAGACTTATCCGACTAACTATGCAATAAAGAAAATTATATTGTAAGTAGGCGATCAAAAATAAACGTAAAATTTAATCTGTGAAATTTAAAAGTGCGATCGCTGCTAGGTACAGTGTTAGAAGCTAAAATAAGAGTAAAAAATAATGTATTGTTAGCCAAAGACAAAATTAATCATGAATAAAACTACTCCCTGGCAACCCCGACGAGTCCCCCGCAAACCTTCATCTACTCAACTTTCGCAAGAAGAAGAAGCACGACAAAAAGTGAAAGAAGATGAATTAGCAAAAAAATCTCAAGCTATTTTTGAAAAAATTCGTCCTTCTCTCATTCAAGATCATTACGACTGGTTTATCATCATTGAACCAGAAAGTGGAGATTATTTTATCGATCCAGAGGAAAGTATTGTTATTCAAAAAATGAGAGAAAAGCATCCCCATACTTGGGCTATGATTCTCCGCATTAATGAAACTGGAGCGTGTGGAAGGATATGATCGAAGGGACTTTTGATGAAAAAGGACAGCTATTTTTTGAAAGTAGATTATCCAAATGGAGTATTGACTTTAGGGTAATAGATAAATTTAAGATTTGAAGATAACATCTATCGCAATACAAAACGAATTGCCATGAATTTTAGCGAATCAGCTTTTTGTCAGTTACCTCTTTGTGTCTTTGTGCCTTTGTGGTTAATATAAAATTTATAACAACCTATTTAGGATTGCTGTAGATGGAAAAAAGGTTTGCCGTTGAATTGGTCGATGTTTCTAAAATCTTTAAAACCCCGCAACAAAAGGACGTTTTTGCCGTTGATCGCCTCAATTTACAAATTGCCAAAGGAGAATTTTTTTCACTGCTAGGCCCTTCAGGGTGCGGCAAAACGACAACGCTACGCATGATTGCCGGATTTGAATTGCCTTCAATGGGTGAAATCTTCATCCAGCAACAAGCGATGGGACAGAAACCCCCGTTTCACCGACCTGTCAATACGGTTTTCCAAAATTACGCGCTGTTTCCTCATTTGAATGTCGCGCAGAATATCGCCTTTGGGTTAGAAATGGAAAATTTACCCCGTCTTTCCATCCGCAATCGCGTTGCAGAAGCATTAGAGATGGTTAAGCTTGAAGGGTTTGAAAATCGCTACCCCCGTCAACTGTCTGGGGGACAACAGCAACGGGTAGCACTAGCGCGATCGCTGGTCAAAAAACCGCAAGTTTTACTACTAGACGAACCGTTAGGAGCGCTAGATTTAAAACTCCGCAAACAGATGCAGCTAGAATTAAAACACATGCAGCAGCAAGTAGGAATTACCTTCATTTACGTGACGCACGACCAACAAGAAGCGCTCACTATGTCCGATCGCATGGCGGTGATGTCTCACGGGAAACTCCTGCAAGTGGGAACCCCTAGAGAGATTTATGAAACGCCTCAATCTCGCTTTGTGGCGGATTTTATCGGACAGGCGACTTTGTGGACAGGACGAGTGGTACAGTCTGACGGCAGTTCCCTCCTGGTAAGTATTGATGACGCTTTAAGCATTTCTGTCAAGAAAACCACAGAAGTCACCACTGGACAGCAGGTTACTTTGGTTGTTCGTCCTGAAAAAGCCCAAATTTACCCTGAATCCGAGGAAAAGCCGAGTGAATGGTTGGGACAAATCGAGGAGGTGGTTTACCTGGGTACGGATACTCATTACATCGTGCGCCTGAGTGAACAAACAACTCTCACCGTCTGCCAACAAAACCTGCACGATACCCGTTTAACTCCTTTTCAATCAGGCGATCGCGTCAGCGTCCACCTTCGGACCGAAAACATTCGCTTGATTTTAGATTAACTAATATCATGTCTAAGTGTCCTCACTGTCAGCAACCGATTAAACCGCAAGTGATTCGCTGTCCCTATTGCAACAATCCTTTAAAAGCTTACGGACATCCGGGGATTCCGCTCCATCAAGCAATTAAAGGGGAATTTCTCTGTGATAGCTGCCTCTATCACGAAGATGATACCTGTACCTTCCCTCAACGTCCCTACGCTAAAAATTGCACGCTCTATCACGACAAAACCAAACCCCTTATCGATCAATCGGTAAAAATGATTTATCCCGCCAATCCGATAAAAGCGTTGCAAATTTGGTGCAGTCGCCATCGACGGTTATTGTTGCTGTTAGGCTTGATAGCGATCGCTTTAATCATGACTTTAGGCTGATATACGCCATAACCAGCATTATTTTAAGACTAGGCGGATTCTGGTTTGGGTATAGAAGAAGGGTGTACGATCAGTTCGGCAGTTGAGCGTTTCTCGACCATCTCTTTCGTTATCATGCAACGTTGAACGTCTTTGCGCGAAGGCAACTCGTACATCACGTCTAACATCAATTCTTCGACAATGCCTCGCAATGCTCTTGCGCCTGTCTTGCGACGGTAAGCTTCTTGCGCGATCGCCCGCACCGCATCTCCCTTAAAGTCTAACTGCACGTTGTCCATTTTCATCAGTTTTTGGTACTGTTTGACGAGGGCATTGCGCGGTTGAGTGAGGATAGCCACGAGCGTTTCTTCATCTAAGGATTCTAGAGCCGCCATAACCGGAATTCTCCCGACAAATTCAGGAATCATGCCAAATTTCACCAAATCATCTGGTTCGCCTTGGTGCAGGAGGTCGGCAGCACGTTTTTCTTTGGATGGAACCTCGCCAGGCCGGATAAAGCCCATCGATTTTTTGCCCAATCGCTGTTCGATGACTTTCTCTAGTCCGACAAAGGCTCCCCCACAGATAAAGAGGATATTGCTGGTATCAATTTGGATACAGTCTTGATAGGGGTGCTTGCGACCACCTTGGGGGGGAACGTTGGCGATTGTCCCTTCTAGCATTTTCAGTAACGCCTGCTGGACACCTTCGCCAGAGACATCGCGGGTAATGGAGGGATTTTCGCTCTTGCGGGCAATCTTGTCAATTTCGTCGATGTAGATAATGCCGCGTTGCGCTTCTTCCACATCGAGGTCAGCGACTTGCAGCAAGCGCAGGAGGATATTTTCGACATCTTCTCCCACGTAGCCTGCTTCGGTTAAGGTGGTGGCATCGGCAACAGCAAACGGAACTTCGAGAATTTTCGCTAGCGTTTGAGCGAGGAGCGTTTTTCCCGAACCTGTTGGCCCGATGAGGAGGATATTAGATTTTTGCAACTCGACGGTATCGTCTAAATTGCTCCCATTTTTTTTGTTGGCTTGAATGATACTGAGGCGCTTGTAGTGATTGTAAACAGCAACAGAGAGGACTTTTTTGGCTTCTTGCTGGCCAATGACATATTCATCGAGATACTTTTTAACTTCTCTCGGCTTGGGGATTTGGCTGAAAGAAAGGCGTTCTCGGTTATTATTGCGCTTATTGCGAACTTCTTCGGGACGACTCGTCGCGGAAGTCACTGCACTGGGGGCATCTACCAGTTCTTCGTCTAAAATTTCATTACAGAGTTCAACGCATTCGTCACAGATGTAGACTCCCGGCCCGGCGATGAGTTTTCGCACTTGCTCTTGGGATTTTCCGCAAAACGAACATTTGAGGTGGGAGTCGTATTTAGACATAAGTGATAGCTACTGGTAACTAGTTAAGTGAGGTGACAGGAACGGTTGGGTCAGCCAAATCGGGTCGGGAGATGATTTTGTCAATCAGACCGTATTCTTTAGCGTCTTGAGCCGACATAAAAAAGTCTCGCTCTGTGTCGGCAGAAATTCGCTCGAAGGGCTGTCCGGTATGCTCGGCTAAAATTTCATTCAAGCGACGCTTAATATACAGGATTTCTTTGGCTTGAATTTCAATTTCGACAGCTTGACCTTCAGCGCCGCCTAAAGGTTGGTGGATCATGAGGCGAGCACTCGGCAGGGCCATGCGCTTGCCTTGGGTTCCCCCACACAACAGGAATGCTCCCATACTAGCAGCTAATCCAAAGCAAATGGTAACGATGTCGGGGCGAATTTGCTGCATCGTGTCGTAAATAGCCAGTCCAGCGTAAACAGAACCGCCTGGAGAATTGATGTAAAGTTGAATGTCTTTTTCGGGGTCTTCGGCATCAAGATAGAGCAGTTGAGCGACGATAGAGTCGGCCACTTGATCGTCAACGGGCGTTCCGAGAAAGACAATTCTCTCCCGTAGCAGCCGCGAATAGATGTCGAAAGCTCTCTCCCCTAAGCCAGATTGCTCGACGACCATTGGCACGACATTTTGAGTCATGGCAGTCGCAGAGAACAAAGACTGGCTATTAAGACCGTAGGGCGATCGCGATTGCATCATAAAGTCCAAGGGTTGAGAAGGTCTTCGTCGGCGGGGGGCTTTATTTTCACGCATAGTTTAGCGTGAGTGGATCGATAAGGGACAGCCAATTGATGGCTCCTGTCAACATTATGCCTCAATTCCCCGCAAAGTGGGAGGAGGGGCAGGGGCGGAGAGGGGGAGATAGGGGCAGGGGCGGAGAGGGGGAGGGGAGACAATAGAAAATTTTGGCGATTTTTAAGTGTCTGTTGTTTCTTCTATGGGTACGGCGGCAATATCAACGGTTGTGGTTTCCTCGGTTTCTGGCAAGGCAATTTCTTCGGTTTCTTCGCTTTCCTCGACTGGATTGAGGGTTCCTTTCGGGACTAACTCAATGCTAGCTTGTGCTTGCAGCCAGTCGAGGGTAGCCTCAGTCAGCAGTTCTTTTTTCACCATTTCTTGCAGTTTAGCCAAATCGATGTCTCGCTCCGAAAATTGCGCGGTAAGTTCCTTGATTTTGTCTGTCACGGCAGCTTCAGAGGGTTCAATCCCTTCGGTTTTGGCAATTTCGCTCAAAATGAGAGTTTGTTGGAGGCGTTCTACTGCGTCGGCACGAGCATTTTCTCGCAGCTTTGGAACGTTGTCATTGGTAAAAATTTGGCGGATGTCAAGTCCCATTTGTTCCATTTGCATAGCGGACTGGGTGAGAATTTTCGTCACTTCTTCTTGAACTAAGGTATCGGGCAAGTCAACTGAGGAAATTTTGATTAATTCGGCTAAAATAGCACTTTCAATGCTAGATTTCGTCTCATCTTTGGCTTCTTCTGCAAATTTTTCCTCTAGAGATTCTCGCAACTCGACCAAGGTGTCAAAATCACTGGCTTCTTCGGCGAATTCGTCGTCTAACTCTGGCAATTCTTTGGCTTTAAGTTCTTTTAGGGTGATACTAAATAGCGCATTGTTTCCTGCCAATTCTTCATTAGGATAGTCATCGGGGAATTTGAGAGGGATTTCTTTGCTTTCTTCGGGCTGCATACCGACAATGCCTTCTACCATTCCTTCAATAAACCGTCCTGCCTCTAAATCCACTCGAAAATCGCTACCTTGAACGCCAGGAATTTCTTGAGGAGTTTCTTCTTCGGTTTGGAGAGCGTAATAGGACTGATAGTCTACAATAGCCACATCTCCCATTTCGGCGGGGCGATCTTCAACGGGAACGAGGGTAGCTTGTCGGGTTTGTCGTTCTGCTAGCCAGTCGTCTACTTGTTTGGGGTCGTAAATCGTTTCTTCGGCTTTAACGGTTATATTTTTATAATCGCCGAGTTCAACCGTCGGAGGAACGTCTACGGTGACGGAAATCGTCAGAGGTTCTCCTGGGGTAAATTGTTCAATTAATTCCTCAAAACTAAAGCGAGGAGTGTAATTTCCCAGTGATTCAATCGATTCTTGCTGGAGAGCCGATTTTAAACTATCTTGAATCAATTCTTCTAAGGTGGCTGCTTTGATGTATTTCGTGCCTAGCCGTTGCAGCAACATCTGGCGCGGAATTTTTCCTTTGCGAAACCCAGGAATATTAGCCGTGCGTACCAGGTTGTTAAGGACTTTATCATAGGTTTTTTGGGACGTTTCAGCCGGAATTTCAATTTCTAAGCCAATTTGACTGCTGGGAAGTTTTTCCTGGGTTACTTTCATAGATTGCCTAAATTTGACAGCCTTTCTATTTTAACCCGCCAACGCTTTAGCAGACGAAAAGAAAGATTGATGGCAGCTTCCAGACGACGCTAAACTTTAAGGGGATTATAGGTGTTTTTTCTTTTGACTCCAACCTAATATGGATTTTTCAAGTAATATCGCTTCTCAACTCAATTTTTGGGCAATTTTACCAGAAAGCATTGTCACGCTTACCCTATTGTTTGTTCTCGTCAGCGATCTCATCGTCGGACGTAGTTCTAGGACTTGGTTGCCCTATGCAGCGATCGCGGGGTTGCTTGCCTCGATAGTTGCCCTCTATTTCGCTTGGGATGCCCCTACTTCTCTGAGTTTTTTAGGTGCCTTTAATGGGGATAACCTGAGTATTGTCTTTCGGGCGATCATTGCTTTGTCTACCGCCGTCACGATTCTCATGTCGGTACGCTATGTAGAACAGACAGGCAGTTCCTTAGCGGAGTTTATTGCCATCATGCTATCTGCCACCTTGGGAGGAATGTTTCTCTCTGGGGCAAATGAGTTGGTGATGATTTTCATTTCCTTGGAACTGCTGAGTATTTCCTCTTATCTGATGACGGGATACATGAAGCGCGATCCGCGTTCCAATGAAGCAGCGTTAAAATATCTCCTGATTGGGGCTTCGAGTTCGGCGATTTTCCTGTACGGACTTTCCCTTCTCTACGGATTGTCGGGGGGAGAAACGATTTTAAGTAACATTGCCGCGAAATTAACCGATGTCAGTGGCGGACAATCGTTAGGACTCGCGATCGCATTAGTATTCGTCATTGCAGGCATTGCCTTTAAAATTTCTGCGGTTCCTTTCCATCAGTGGACACCAGACGTTTACGAAGGTTCGCCGACTCCAGTAGTTGCCTTTCTCTCTGTCGGTTCTAAGACGGCTGGATTTGCCCTGGCTATTCGCCTGTTAGTGACGGCTTTCTCGGTTATCAGCGATGAATGGCGCTTTATCATTACGGCGTTGGCGATTCTCAGCATGATACTGGGGAACGTGGTTGCCTTGGCGCAAACGAGCATGAAGCGGATGCTTGCCTATTCTTCGATCGCACAGGCAGGTTTTGTCATGATTGGGTTGACGGCGGGAACCGATGCCGGATACTCCAGTATGATATTCTACCTGCTCGTTTACCTGTTCATGAACTTGGGGGCATTTACTGGCGTTATCCTCTTTTCTTTGCGGACGGGAACCGATCAAATTAGCGATTATGCAGGACTCTATCAAAAAGATCCTCTGTTAACGCTCGGTTTAAGCATCTGTTTGCTGTCTTTAGGTGGAATTCCACCTTTGGCTGGTTTTTTTGGTAAGATTTACTTATTTTGGGCAGGTTGGCAGGCAGGATTGTATGGGTTAGTCTTGTTAGGATTGGTAACGAGCGTGATCTCGATTTATTACTACATCCGCGTTGTCAAAATGATGGTAGTCAAAGAACCGCAAGAAATGTCGGATGCGGTCAAAAATTACCCCGAAATTCGCTGGACTTCTCCTGGAATGCGTCCCTTACAAGTGGGATTAGTTTTATCATTGATTGCGACTTCTTTGGCAGGAATTTTATCAAATCCCTTATTTACGTTAGCCAGCGATTCTGTTACCAGTACTCCCTTTTTGCAATCTGCAATTGTTAACAGCCGCCTTTCTCAAGCGGAGGCAGAAACTATCATTATTAAGTAGTAGTTTTAAGATAAGGTGGGCAATCCCCACCTTATAATTTGTCTAGGACTCCTGAAAATTTGGAGACAGTCTATGCCATCTATGCAGTTAAAGGATTTAGAAATTATCCGATCTACTCTTAAGCAAGCAGGGTATGATTATCAATTAGAACTTCAGGCTGGACAAATTAATATTGTGGGGCCATCAGATATTGTCTCAAGTGAAATTGGGGCTGAGTTTAGCCGACAATTAGGAAATTGGATTAAACCACGCCGTTTGGGGAGGGTTTTTGATGCTGCTGGAGGATTTATTTTACCTAATACGGATTTAACCGCGCCTGATGTCTCTTTTGTCAAAGCCGAACGCCTACGGCAAAGTGTACGATATTTTGGGGAGTTAGTTCCCGATCTCGTTGTCGAAATCAAGTCTCAAAGCGATCGCATCAAACCGCTAGAAAAAAAAGTTCAGCAGTTTTTAGCAATGGGAGCAAGCGTAGGAATTCTCATCGATCCAGATTTATACACGGTAACGATTTATCGTCTAAATAACAACCCTGTTGTCCTAGCAAATAACGATGTTTTAACCATTCCTGAACTATTACCAGGTTGGGAGTTATCAATTGCAGAACTCTGGCCAGTTGAGTTTAATTAAACCATCAATAGGAGTAAGGTGGGCAATGCCCACCCTACTTTTTTGTCGTGAGGTAAAGAAAATGATTAAGGAAATTGAAATTGAGAATTTCCGATGCTTTGACCATACCAAAATTTCGGGGTTTGAACGGGTTAATTTGATTGGCGGCAAGAATAATTCAGGTAAAACTGCTTTATTAGAGGCATTGCTGATAAATCATATACCATCGAATATTATTCAAGTTAGACATATTAGAAATGAACCTAATGAACTTGAAAAAATAAAATTTGAAAGCATTTGGAATAATTTATTTCTAAATCGAGAGATAAATAAGTCAATAAAAATTACAGCGATTAATGAACATAATATCCAAAAAAATATTGATATTACAGTTTTGGAGTCAATACCAAGCGAGTTATTTGAAGATATAAATTTTAAACAAATTGCAACTTCTACATTAGAAAGTAAACGAATTACATCAATCTTAAAAGTTCAAATATTTATGAATAGCAAAGAAAGTGAGCAGTATTTTCATTTTGACGTATTAAGAGATTTTTATAAAAAACAAATGTACAGCCCTTTTATGATAGTAGCAACAGATGAATCTTTTTTAAAAACTACTTTAAAGAGCCGAAGTATAGCATATTTAAATTCTCAATTTAATGGAATTAAAGATATGCCTATAATCACATCTTCTTTGAAACTAACTCATGAAAACTTAGTTGAAGAATACGATATAGCCCGTTTTAAAAATCAAGAATCTGAAGTTTTAAAAGCGTTTCAAATCATCGATCAATCCATCGAGTCTATAGAAAGTTTTTCGGCTATTGAACCTGTTTTGTTTATTACTAAATCTGGAAAAACACGCCTGCCTTTATATTTATTTGGAGACGCTCTTAACAGAATAGCTAGCATTATTCTAAAGCTTGTTAATAATAATTTTAGTATTTTATTTATAGATGAAATTGAAAATGGAATTCATTACAGCAATCAAAAAGAGTTTTGGCTAAATTTATTTAAATTATCTAAACAGTTTGATGTACAAGTTTTTGCTACAACTCACAGTTTAGAAATGATTCAGGCTTTTGCTGATGTAGGATTGAGTGAGGTATACAAAAATCAGGGTGCTTACTTTGAGATGGCAAGACACTATAAAACTAATCAAATTATAGGGATTAAACGCGAATTAGATACACTGGATTATGCAATTGAACACGGTAAAGGAGTAAGGGGTGAGTAACATTTTAGTCGTTGAAAGCAAAAATGATAGAATTTTTATAAATACTTTTATTGGATTTTTAAACCTAGAACAAAACTTATTAATTAGCGTAGACGATTATAGAGAATTAGAGGGTTCAGATGCCACCAAACTTAGAACATCTCTTGAGGTTTTAAAAGATGAAGCTCCTCAAATAGGACTAGAAAAAATAGGAATTATTTTAGATATTGACAATGAGGCTGAATCTAAAAAATTGAACTTTATTAATGAATGTATCAATCACGTTTTTCAGAATGCTTCACGCTTAGTTACCACGAAAGAGTTTATCACCGTCACAACTGATTATGATGATATTTTACAGGTAGCTTGTTATTTTACTCAGGTTGATAGTGCAGGAGAATTAGAAACTGTTCTAAAAACAATCAAAGCTAAAAACTCCCCACATGCTGACTGTTTAAAAGACTGGAAAAATTGTATCGAACAAAAAGACTGCAAAGTAACTTTAAAGGAATTTGACAAATTTTGGCTTAGCATTTATCTTAGATATGATACTTGCACGAAAGAAGAACAAAAACAAGCAAGTAAAAAATGTAGCATGAGTGGTTTTGACTATGTTATGAAAAACAAACAAGAAATTTGGGATTTCCATCACCCTGTTCTCAATGACTTGAAGCAATTTCTTCAACTTTTTGTTAGTGCTGACGAAAGTGAAACCCAACACTAGAGAGCGATTGAGTTGGGTTTCGTTCCTCAAACCCCAAGACCGCACTGGCTCCCCAACCTACAAATTTAGGCGTGCCATTAGCGATAGTATGTTATAATTTATACAGAACTAGGTCTAAGCTAAAACTCAAAACTCACTTGAGGACTGAGAGATCCACTGCAAAATCAACATTGCTTAGGCTTTTTAAGAGATTCGCTTCTTATATATCGTTTTTACTGCACAAGACTTTTAGCGATCGCGAAGAAATTGCAGGCTTCAAACTAGACAAGGTTTGAGCGAATTTTCTTATGCGAGTAAAACCCTAGATTTTAGAGAAGCTTGAAGATTTGGAAATCAATTCAAGGAGATTAACTTTATGATGCGCGTAAAAAAAACGGCTTTAGTGTACTGCGAAAATCAATTTGGTTTAATGGATGGGAAAACCACCGCAGGTTTAGTTCGACACTCTGAGAACTATACTATTGTTGGAGTGATCGATAGTTCATTAGCTGGCAAGGACGCAGGGGAAGAATTGGGAGATAAAAAAAGTTATATTCCCATTTTCGCCAATTTACATGAAGCTTTAGCTAAACTTCCAGAGGTTCCAGATTGCTACATTTATGGAAAAGCCCCATTAGAGGCTTACCTATCCCCTGGAGAAAGGTTTCTAATCTTAGAAGCTATGGAAAAAGGAATGGATATCATTAATGGTCTTCATCAGTTCTTCTCCGAAGATCCAGAATTTAGCCGCAAGGCTGTCCAGTGTGGTATTCAAATTAAAGACATTAGAAAACCGCCGAAATTAAAAGATTTGCACGTGTTTACGGGTCAAATATCTAGAGTAAATGTTCCTGTAATTGCCGTGTTAGGGACTGATTGTGCCTGCGGAAAAATGACTACCGCAGTGGAACTAAACAAAGCTTTGAACAGTTTGGGAATAAAATCGGTGATGGTTGCAACTGGGCAAACCAGTTTAATGCAGGGGGCAATGTATGGCATATCAATCGATGCGCTTGTTTCCCAATTTGTGATCGGTGAAATAGAAAATGCTGTTATTCAAGCTTTTGATAACGAACACCCCGATATCATTTTAGTTGAAGGACAAAGTGCAGTTAGTCATCCTGCCTTTATGAGTTCTTTCGGTATTCTCAAGGGAAGTATGCCCGATGGCATCATTCTCCAACATCCGCCTGCTAGAAAATTCCGATGTGATTTTCCGCTTCTGGTTATGCCTACCCTGGAGAGTGAAATTCAATTAATTAAAGCGATCTCCCAATCTGAGGTTATTGCTATTACCCTAAGCCACGAGAATCTAACAGACAAGGAAATTCGGAAAACCATAGAAGACTATGAGGACTATTTTTGCTTGCCCACAACAGATGTATTGAAATATGGTTGTCAAAAACTCATTCAAACTTTAGGCAGTCGTTTTCCAAGGCTGAGTCAAAAAATTAAACGAGGAAATTTAGAAGCAATTCCTTTGTTGCCGACGAGGTAAGCTAAAAATCATTTAATTTGCTTCTTTCAGATGTTGTTAAATCATCTTCTGTGGGGAGGTGGGCAATGGGAAGGTGGGCAATGCCCACCCTACGAATAATGTCTGGAGAAAATAGATGAAAGCGTTAATACCCAGAATGGAAATTGCCCTAGCTAAAATACGGCATAATGCTCAGGTTTTATGCAAGCTTTATGGACAAAAAGGTATTTCCCTCATGGGAGTCTCTAAAGCGGTACTAGGAGATCCCGCTATTGCTAAGGCAATGATTCAAGGCGGGGTACAATTCATTGCAGACTCTCGAATTGAGAACATTCAAAAAATGAAAAATGCTGGGATATCGACTCAGTTTGTTCTTCTGCGTACTGCTTTGAGTCAGGCAGAATCGGTTGTTAGAGATGTGGATATCAGTCTTAATACGGAATTTGAGACGGTCAAAAAACTCTCTTATTATGCAAATATAAATAATAAGATCCATCAAATAATTGTGATGGTAGAATTGGGCGATCTGCGAGAAGGCATACTTCCTGGAGATCTTGCTCAATTCATCGAAAAAACGCTTTCTTTATCCCATATTAAAGTTCTGGGAATCGGCTGCAATTTGGCTTGTTATGGTGGCATCAAGCCGGATAACAAAAAAATGCGTGAGTTGTCTGATTTGTCTAAGGCGATTGAAAAAGAACTTCAGATTAATTTAGAAGTAATTTCTGGCGGAAATTCTGCAAACTATGAATGGTATAAATCGGCTCAAGAAGTGGGTCAAATTAACAATCTGCGCTTAGGTGAATCGATTCTTTTAGGTCGAGAAACTGTCAACGGAGAACCTATTCCGGGCTTGTATACTAATGCTTTCCAGTTAGTTGCTGAAGTTATTGAGTCAAAAGAAAAGCCTTCTCTCCCTTTTGGAGAAATTTGCCGAGATGCTTTTGGCAATGTTCCCATTTTTCTAGATCGAGGCATTCACCGGAGAGTTATTATCGCTTTAGGAAGACAGGATGTTCTAGTATCTGGCTTAAGACCTAATCCTGGTTTAAAAATCCTGGGATCTAGCAGCGATCATCTTGTTCTCGAAAATATGAACGATGACTTAAAGGTGGGCAGTGAAGTGAGTTTTGATCTAGATTACGGTGGACTTCTTGCAGCAATGACTTCTCCTTTTATTCAACAGCAATTTATTAGCTATGATAGTTATATCGCTGCCTAATTATTGGCTCTTTCGACTTCTAAAATCATGCCTATGTCTTGCAATCCTTGGCGAAGATTTTCGGCATCCTGAAAACGATTTTGTGCTTGATGCAGGCGAATAGCATTTTTAAAAGCGTCTAAGCTTTCTGGTAATTTCCCTAACTTATATAAAACGACTCCTAAATTTTGATAAGCTGGTGCGTAATCTGGGTTGAGTGCGATTGCTTTTTGATAAGTTGCGGCTGACTCTGGCAAACGTCCCATTGCTTTAAATGCCATCGCTAAATTGTAATAGCCTAGCGCAAAGTTTGGGTCGATCCGCAACACTAATTCATAAATTTTGCAAGCATTTTGATAGTTTCTCATTTCTAATAGCAAACTCCCTAAATTATTGTAGGCTCCCAGTTTGAGAGAAGGCAAGATAGGCTGATCGATTGCTTTTTGATAGTGCTTAACAGCTAGCTCTATTTTTTTTTGACGAACGTAAGCATTGGCGAGATGATAGTGCAATTCAAAAAGTGTATTGACATCGGCTTTATTAGATTTCAAGCCTTTTATCAGTAATTTTATACCTTCTTTTTCTAGACCAATTTTTAAATAAAGCGCCCCCAACTTATTACAAGTGTAGGGGTCGTTAGGATGTTGAGAGAGAAAACCCTCCATCGCTTTTTTAGCACGGTTAGATTTATCTAATGAAGCGATCGCTTCGGGTTGGTAGCCGTAGTGTAGGATAGCGATCGCAGGTAAATTAATGACTTGCCAGTGAAGTTCTTTTTTAATTAATTGGGTAACGCTATCATCAATAATGGCATGGTAAGGGCGGTTAAATTTAATCTCTGGGTGGTTGCGAAATAAACGAGAAACTAATGAGTAAGGCGATTGAGTTGCACCGATTTCATGGCGAATGAGATTAACAGCCAGATTATTTTCATTTTCTATCGCTTTTTTGATCTGAGAAACAATATTAGCAGATAATACTTCATCAGCATCCAGCACTAATACCCAATCTCCTTGCACCTGCTTGAGGGCTTCATTTCGAGCGGCTGAAAAATCATTACACCAGGCAAAAAAAGAAACTTTTGCGCCAAATTGTTGGGCAATTCCGATAGTTTTATCTGTCGAGCCAGTATCTAATACGACCATTTCATCAACAACATTGACAACACTTGCTAAACATTGGGGCAAGTTTTCTGCTTCATTTTTGACAATCATGCAGAGGCTTAGTTTAGTCATGGTTTTAAAAAGAAGCTTTCTTGCAACCGGCAAGAGTGATAAGATAAAGGAATTAAAAATGTCAAAGATAAAAGACTTTTAACAACCTTTCGATCTGCCATTATGACATTGTTTTCTTCTAAAATCTCTTCTCCCGTCTCTTATTCTGACCTTACCCTAAAACGAGCAGATCGCGCTCTGCGTTGTTCTGCTTTTACGCTATTGTTATTTATAGCAATGCGATCAGAAGGCGTTCCTCTACCGACGATCGCAGGACTTGCGGGGATCAAAAAAGCTTTTACGCAAACTTCCCTCTCAGAAAGACGAGTAGAGGGCGAACTTATGTGGCTGATTCAAGTAGGATTGCTGCGGCGAGAGGTAGACGGACAAGGCATTACTGATAGCTTTCGTCTCACACCCTTGGGACGACAATTAATAACGCAGTGGAAAACCAATGACGGGACGATTCTAAGTGCGTCTTGGTGGGAGAGGATTGCCAATTTTCTCACTCGTTGGTTGCGCCTTCCTTTTTAGGAATTAGTCGTCAAAGATGATTAAAAAAATGATTTAGGAGGTCAAAAGCTGTGATGAGATCCCTGATGGTGGTGGGAACAACCTCCCACGCGGGAAAATCTTTTATTACCGCCGCAATCTGCCGAATTTTAGCGCGTTGGGGATGGCACGTTACCCCTTTTAAGGGACAGAACATGGCTCTCAATGCCTATGTTACCACCAGTGGCGGGGAAATTGGCTACGCGCAAGCGGTACAGGCGTGGGCTGCTGGCACAATTCCCAGAGTGGAGATGAACCCCATTTTATTGAAGCCTCAAGGAAATATGACTTCGCAGGTGATTTTGCGGGGACAGGTGGTCGGCAAAACGACGGCAGCAGACTATTACGAGCAATATTTCGAGCGCGGTTGGCAAGAAATTACCGCTTCTCTCAAACGACTGGAGGCTGATTATGATTTTGTCGTGTGTGAAGGGGCAGGCAGTCCGGCAGAAATCAACCTCAAGCATCGCGATTTGACCAATATGCGCGTTGCTAAATATCTCAACGCGCCGACGTTACTCGTGGTAGATATTGAGCGCGGTGGGGCTTTTGCTCATGTGGTGGGTACTTTGCAACTGCTCGATCCTGACGAACGGCAATTGATTAAAGGCATCGCCATCAACAAGTTTCGCGGACAGCGATCGCTGCTCGATTCTGGCATCACTTGGTTGGAAAATTATACGGGCATTCCGGTTTTGGGGGTGATTCCTTGGTGTGATGTGGGGTTGCCAGCAGAAGACTCTCTCGATTTGCTAGAACGGCAGCCGCGCCAGTCCCAAGCTGAGATGACGATTAATGTTATACGCTTGCCCCGCATTGCCAACTTTACCGATTTTGACCCGTTGGATGCAGAACCGACCGTTTTGCTGAAATATCTCAACCTTCACGAGCGTTTGGGCTATCCAGATGCCGTGATTTTACCGGGATCGAAAACGACGATCGCTGATTTGCTGCTTCTGCACAAAAGTGGCATGGGCAAACAATTACAGGATTATGTAGCGGCAGGCGGGATTGTTTTAGGAATTTGCGGCGGCTATCAAATGCTCGGCCAGAACGTCTTCGATCCTGAAGAAATTGAAGGAGAGGAAGAAAGCTGTACGGGATTGGGGTTGTTGCCGTTGGAGACGATTATCACTCCCGACAAAATTACCAGACAGCGACAAGTTACTTCTTGCTATCCTCAGAATGGCTTACCGATAGCAGGTTACGAAATTCATCAAGGCATCACACGCTTGGTTAAACTTTCGGACAAACAAGCCGCTTTAACACCGATGTTTGATGATATGAGCTTAGGGACAGTCAATGAATCTTACTCGGTTTGGGGTTGCTATTTACATGGCTTATTTGAAAATGGTGCGTGGCGGCGATCTTGGTTGAATCACTTGCGCCAGCGAAGAGGTCTGTCCGCTTTACCAACGGGAATCGCCAACTACCGCGATCAGAGGGAAGTAATGCTTGATGCTTTGGCTGATCTGGTGGCTGAGTCTTTAGATTTAAGCCGAATGCTGCCGGATAAATAAGCACTCAGCCTTGGCAATAAAAGTTTTGGCGTTGCTGGAAATAAGGAGAAAATCATTATGCAGATCACGATTGAACTTCCCGACGACATAGCCAATCAACTACAACCCGTCAATGTCTCCCGCCGAGTTCTAGAACTTATAGCGGCTGATCACTATCGTCAAGGTCGCATTGGAGCCGCCGAAGTCCGACGAATACTCAACCTTGCTTCTCGTTGGGAAACATACGAATTTCTTAAGCGTGAAAAAGCCTACTTGCCCTACACTGAAGACGATTTAGAGCAGGATGTTCAAGCGATTCGCCATCTTTTAGCAACGGAATGATTATTGTGTCCAATACCTCTCCCGTCAACTACCTGATTCTGATTGGACACATCGGCATATTGCCTGAACTCTTCGAGCAAATCATCATTCCCCAGGCAGTTTATAGCGAACTATCCAATACAGACTCTCCAAGCCCCGTCCGAACTTGGAGGTTAAAGATTTATTAGATTCAACAGGGTATTGTACCGCATTTGCGATACGGTTAGAAGTTATACCACTTAATCTAAAGTTACTCAAGCGGACTAAGCAACAAAAGTAGCGATGTAGCCAGGTTTAAGACTAATGGAAGAACCAGAACAGCCAATTGAGATATTAAAACAGGGTGTCGAAGTATGGAATCAATGGAGAGAAAAACAGCCTTTCTCTAGTTCTAAACTCTCCTTTTTTCAAGCTAACCTCAGAGGTTTTTCTCTTCAAGGAGCTAATTTAAAAGAAGTCACACTTTCCTCCGCTGACCTTAGCAACGCCGATATTGAGAATACAAATCTAGAAGGCGCTGACCTTAGTAGGGCAAATCTCAGCGGTGCCAGTCTCAAAAATTCTAGTCTCAAAGGAGCTAATCTAAGCAATACCGATCTTAACGGTACTGATTTCAGCGGTGCCAATCTCAGTAACGTTAATCTCAGTGGTGCAAGTCTCAGCAACGTTAATCTCAGTGGTGCCAATCTTGAGCGGGCAAAATTTTACGAAACTAGTACAAGGTTTTATGAAAAGAAAAGCGATGAATTTGAAACCATAGCTAGCCTTAACAACGTTGACCTAAATGGAGCAAACCTTAGCAAGGCTACTCTTAACAAGGTTAGTCTCAGTAAGGTTAACTTGAGCAATGCTAATCTCAGAAACGCCTTTCTATCAGAAGCCAACCTCAGTGAAGTTAATCTTAGAGGAGCCGATCTCATCGGAATCTCAGCGACTCGTGCCAACTTCAGCTTTGCCTGTTTCCAAAATGCCAATCTTAATGGTGCGGATCTCAATGGTGCGGATCTCAACGGAGCCGATTTTAGTGGAGCTAAACTTAGTGATGTTCAGCTAAGTGTAGCTCACTATACCGTCAAAAGTTATGGTGGAAAAGAAGTTGGCCGACGAGTCAAACGTACAGACCTTAGCTTTGCTTGCTTCAAAAATGCTACCCTCAGTGTTGTTAACTTACAGGGTGCAGATCTTAATGGAGTTGATTTTAGTGGAGCTAGGCTTGGTAATGTGAACCTTTGTGTATATGCATACAATGAAGAAGTTGAAAAAGGGAAATACGAGGTCAAATACATTCGTTCCGACCTCAGCTCTACCTGCCTCAAAAATGCCATTCTGAGCAATGTTGATATGAGAGGCGCGAACCTTAATGGGGCTGATTTCAGCGAAGCTAAACTCACCAGTACCTCTCTCAGTTCAGTTGAGTTTCAAGAAGGACCTCTATTTATTACTCAACTCAACGATAGCTGTTTTGATAATGCCATCTTCAGTAAAGTCAGCCTAAATGGAGCTAATCTCGCAAGTGCTAGCTTTAGAAATGCTAAATTACCAGGAACCAATTTTGAAAAAGCTAGTCTTGGCAATGCCGTCATTATTGGGGCTAACCTCAATAGCGTTAACTTAAAAGAGGCTGATCTTAGTTATGCCGATCTCAGCAACGCTAATTTGAGAGGTGCTGATCTCCGTGGCGCACAACTTATCGCTGCTCGAGCATTAGGAACAGACTTCACAAAGGCAAGATTTACAGGTGCTTGTCTGGAGGACTGGGGTATCAATGGTAGGACTAATTTAGATAGCATAACTTGTGATTACATTTATCTAGAACGTGAGTATTCCCCCCAAGAAGACAAGTTCCTAGCTTCAGGTCGCTATCCCATTGATTCTAGTAAAAACTTTGAGCCAGGTGAGTTTAAGGCACTCTTCCAAAAGGTTTTACAAACAGCCGAATTAACCTTTCCTGATGGTATTGATTGGCAGGCTTTCTTCCTCACGTTTCAGCAACTATGTGAAACCTATAAAAATGAGAATCTATCAGTCCAGGCTATCGAAAAGAAGGATAGCACCTCTTTTTTAATCCGACTAGAAGTCTCGCCTGAAGTTAGTTCATCAGTTGTAGAAAGCCGAGCCAGTGAATTATATGCAAGCCAAGTCAAGGCTTTAGAGGTGGAGCGTCGAATTCAAGGTAAATCTGCCGTCACAAAAATGTCCTTTGAGGAAATGAATCGAATAGCAGATATTATCCAAAGAACCTCTGAATTTAGCGAAGGTAGTCAAAAAGGTGGTTCAAGACTTATCGAACAGGCAGGTTTAAAGGATGCTTTTGCTAATTTTAGTGGCTCTCCCGTACCTGTGGTGATAAGAACGGCTTATTAAAATAAGCAAGCTAATAGTTTCTCTCGTAAAGATTTAAAGGTATTAAAGCCATAACTTTGTCGAATAATCAATTTAATCTTAGTATTTAGACCTTCCATAA
>JBGTNM010000464.1:0-19116 GCA_041743025.1 Microcystaceae cyanobacterium | reverse complement strand
GATTTTCCGCACTATAACCTTGGCAGCCTTGTGAGGCATCTTCAGCAAAACCCACATCAAGAATCCAATGCAGTTGGTTCTCAATACTCCAATGACTTCTCACGGCTTGGGCAAATCTTTGGACATCGCTCTCAATACTGAAGAACTCTTGCATAAGTGCCATTTGATCCCCCTAAATCCCCCTTAAAAAGGGGGACTTTTTAGACTTTTGCAAGAAGTCTAATTACTGCCTCAGATCGATTGCTGGAACGCTATCCCGATGCTCAAATCTGGTGTGTTCGGATTGGGCATAAAGGAGTTCATCGCTTTGGCGTAGATCGCCTGCTGTAATGCTATGATGCACGGAATTGTTGATCAAAATTGCGAGGCGACAATCCGACTAGTCGTAGGCAATGCAGATTCGCAAAGGAAAATGATTGATGCTGTCATTGATACAGGGTTTACAGGTTTTCTGACTCTGCCTCTGTCAGTACTTACCAGTCTCAATTTACAGGCGTATAGACGTGAAGCCGGAACATTAGGGGATGGAAGCACTTGTATTTTTGATGTATATCGTGGCTTGGTTATTTGGGATGGAGAATTGCGGCGAATTGATATCAATGCATCCGAGACAGATCCTTTAGTGGGTATGAGTTTGTTCTATGGCTATCGGATGCAACTTGATGCGATTGAGGGTGGCATGGTTACAATCGCTGTCATTGAGCAGTTTGAGTTGATTAATTGATGAAAAAGTATCCTTTCCTGTTGCATCCGGTGGCATTGATGGTTGGCGTGAGCGCTATTATTCTTTTCGCTTTTAGCAGTCTCCGCCATTGGTTATTTTATTCGAGCGCCCTCGATTTAGGTTGGTTCGATCAGGCAGTTTATCTCATCAGTCAAGGGGAAACGCCGATTGTTTCCTTCTCTGGCGTGCATATTTTGGGAGATCATGCAGCGTTCATTTTCTATCCTTTAGCACTGCTGTACACAATTTATCCCGACGTTCACTGGTTATTTGCCGTACAAGCGATCGCGCTGGCATTAGGCGCGTTTCCTACCTGGCAACTCGCTAAACAAGCGGGTTTGACCGAAGCGCAAGCGGTGGCAATGGCGGGAGTTTATCTCCTTTATCCTCTTATTTTCAATATCAATTTATTTGATTTTCACTCAGAAGTGATTGCTTTGCCTGCCATATTATGGGCAGTTTTTGCGGCACGAAGCGGTAATTTGAGAGGATTTTTGCTAGCAGTTGCTCTTACACTCAGTTGCAAGGCGGTTTTATCTCTGACAGTTGTAGCAATGGCGTTTTGGTTGCTATTGTTTGAAAAGAAACGACTTTACGGCAGTATAGCCCTATTTTTAGGGACTTTCTGGTTTATTCTCACAACACAATGGATTATCCCTCACTTTAGCGGAGCAGAAGTAGCAGCCGTCGGACGCTATACTTTTTTAGGAGATTCAGTCACAGAAATTATTCAAAATCTGATATTTAAACCCAATATCATTCTCAGCCATCTTTTTACAGCCGATAATCTAGAATACCTTGCGCTCTTACTCGCGCCTATTGTTTGGGGACTATCGCCGCGTCACCTCGCGCCGATGGTAGGAGCGATTCCTCAATTAGGGTTGAATTTATTAACCGACTATCAACCGCAAAAAGATTTAATTCATCAATATTCCTTGCCGCTCTTACCCTTTTTACTGCTGTCAGTCATTGCCACTCTAGCCGCCGGAAAAGGCTGGTTTCGCCATCCTAAAGGCATTATTATTTGGGCGTTAATCGCTTTTTTAGCCCTAGCCAAATACGGTTATTTTACTGCAAAATATCTAGAACAAATAGACACACTGCCTGCTATGCGGCAAGCGACTTTGTTAGTGCCAGAGCAGAGAGCCTTGTTAGTTTCGCCGCAAATTTCTCCTCATTTAACCCACCGTAATCATGTAAAATTAATCATCAAAGCCAACGAACCCTTCGCCATTGCTGAATATGATTCTATCTTGCTGAATGCACGTTATCCTGGTTGGGAAAGCTCACAAGAAACGGTTGTTAATTTACTTAATCAATTACAACAAGACGCTAACTTTAAATTACACTATCAAAAGGATGATGTGTGGTTGTTTGAAAAAGTCCTTAAATAAGCTCTTGTGCCTCTAAATTATTGATATAGCGTTTTTCAAACCAGTGAGGTACATCTTGATTATATTTTCTGTTCCCTGTTCCCTGTTCCCTGTTCCCTGTTCCCTAACACTAGGAACTCTGTACCTAACCAGTATGAGAACTGTTATATAGCAATTCTCGGATGAATGAGATACACATATGGTAGGGGCACGGCATTAATAACATTGTAGTGAACAGCAAAATTTTTCTATCGCTGTGCTACTACTGTCTTTTATCCAACTGAAAACCGCTATAAGCTACTCAACATTTCCTTTCAGGGGAGCAAACTGAGCAAAAACCTCTGCTCCAGTCATATTTTTTGTTTCATTTGAAAAGCAATAGTACGAAGGTTTTTCATCTATGAATATCTGATGATCAAAAACAATATCTTTAGGGTTATCAAATAATCCAATAGGCATGAAATATTGGTTATTCTCTTTTAATCTGTAAAATAGGTGAGTTCCGCATTTATGACAAAACCCACGTTCAGCCCATTCAGACGAACTAAATACCGTAATATTGTCTTTACCTTCAAACGAAACATCATTACCACAATCCACTGCCAAAAAGGGGCCACCTGTCCATTTTCTACACATTTCGCAATGGCAGGCACCCATGTTTTTGCTCATTGTCTTTGCCAAAATATGAATGACTCCACAGAGGCAACTTCCTTTCCCTTCAATTTTATCTGACATATCGTCCCTCTCATAAGGTGAAATTGATTACAGTTAAACCGGACAATCTGCTAATTTCATTTGTTGGCGGTGGACGTGTAACAAATGTAACTCTTGCTGCGAAACATTTTCTAGCATATAAACCACTTGTTCGGGTTGTAATAACGTCCCGTCATTGCGACAGCTTCCGGTGTAGCGGATAGTAACGTTGTGCTCAGAGGTTTGAGTGTCTAACGATAAATGGTAGAGGCGATCGCGTAAATTAATGGTTTGCATCTTCCCCGATTTCGTCTTTTTCTGCCAAAGGAATTCAGAAGTGATGATAAGCACCTCAATCCAACGCTGCCATTGTTCTAACGTGACTGTCTCGCTAGGACTTACCTCAATTAAATATTCAGCTTGCTCTAACAAGCTCGTTGCTGCTGGAGATTTGACATCAATTTCTTCGACAAGATAGACAGGCATATCACTTGGCAATTGGGCGGCTAATTTTTGCTGAAATTCTGCCAATTCCAGGTGTCGAGTCACTTCAAAATCGATGATTTCCCCGCTACTGGTTGCCCCTAAAGGCAGTGCGTTAGCGATCGAAATGCGCGGACTGGGATGGTAGCCATTGGTAAACGCGACAGGCAAGGCAGCACGGCGCACGGCGCGATCAAACAAGCGGACTAAATCGAGGTGACTAGTCAGTGCCATTTGTCCCAATTTGCCAAACCAAACCCGAAAACGCTGTGTCCGTGCTTGATCGGGTTGAAACTGTCCTTTAAATTCGGGAATCGGCGGCGGTTCAACCACAATATTATGACCAAAATCGACTCCACACACGCCACAGTGAGAACAGCCATCGAACGCACAGTCAGGAACCGTCGCGGCTTCTAGAGCGCGTTGTAAGTCTGCTTTGAGCCATGTTTTGTCAATGCCTGTATTAATATGATCCCAAGGCAGAGGCGCATCGTAGGAAGATAATTCCCCCGTTTGATCCCCCCCTACCCCCCGTGAAACCAACAGCGAAGCATCCTCTGGCTTCCCCCTTTCTAAGGGGGACGGGAGGGGGATCAAGGGGGGAGTTAGAGAAGGGGCAATATTTAATGCATCAACGTTTAATTTGTCAAATACGTTCCATTCACCGTCTGCCACTTGGCGGTATTTCCAAGTCAATCCTGATTCCTCAATCGCTTGTTCCCACGCACCGTAAGCGCGATCAATATTCTCCCACCAAGCATCCATGCCTGCCCCCAATTCCCAAGCACGGCGCACCACTGAGGAGAGTCGCCTGTCTCCCCTGCCAACAAAGTCTTCCATCGCCGAAATGCGAACATCGGTGTAATTGACTTTTACGCCTCGGATGCGTTTAAATTCTTGGCGCAAGATATCCTGTTTGCGACGAAATTCGGCGGTTGAGACAGAGTGCCACTGAAAAGGCGTGTGGGGTTTGGGCGTAAAGTTAGAAATGGTAATGTTGAATTCTAAGGATTTACGCTTGGACATCCGGCATTCTTGGCGCAACCAGCGTACTGTTTCAACAATGCCCATCACATCGACATCGGTTTCTCCCGGCAAGCCAATCATAAAATAGAGCTTGATCTTATCCCAACCCTGTTCGACGGCGATTTTGATGCCTCTGAGCAATTCTTCGTTAGTCAATCCTTTGTTGACAACATCTCGCAGGCGTTGAGTACCTGCTTCTGGAGCAAAGGTTAAGCCCGCTTGCCGCGTGCCACCGAGGATAGTGGCGATATTTTCGTCAAAGCGATCAACTCGTTGGCTAGGTAAGGTAAGGGAAATATTGTCATTTTTGAGGCGGTTACGGATTTCGATGCCAACAGCCGGTAAGGAAAGATAGTCGGAGCAACTGAGCGAAAGCAGAGAAAATTCGTTGTATCCCGTCTCCCGAATTCCTTTTTCAATCGCTTCTATCACTTGTTCGGGTTCGACATCTCTGGCGGGACGGGTTAACATTCCTGGTTGGCAGAAGCGACAGCCTCGTGTGCAACCCCGGCGAATTTCTACCGTCAGGCGATCGTGAATGGTTTCGACAAAAGGCACTAAACCGATAGCATAAGCGGGAATAGGCGTGGCAACTCGCCGCAGAATTCTTGGGGGTACATCGGGACGGTTGGGATGCAGCGAACCATCATTGGCTAAATCGTAGAAGCGGGGCACATAAACGCCTGGAACTTGGGCTAAATCGAGCAATAACGCCTCTTTACTCAATTGCTGCCGCTTGCCTTCTTCTACTACTAATCCGATTTCGGGCAGTAATTCTTCCCCATCTCCAAGTGCCACAAAATCAAAAAAGTCGGCAAAGGGTTCGGGGTTGGAAGTGGCTGTCTGTCCCCCCGCAAAGACGAGAGGATAGTTGCCTTGTTCTCGTTCTCGCCAGGTGAGGGGAATATCGGCAAGATTGAGCATTTCTAAGATATTAGTCGCGCCTAATTCATAACTTAGGTTAAAACCGAGAATATCAAAATCTGTAAGAGAACGCTGCGATTCTAGGGCAAAAAGCGGGGTTGTAGTGGTGCGAAGTTTGGTAGCGAGATCGGGCGCAGGGAGGTAGGAGCGATCGCACAATTGTCTAGGTTGGGCGTTGAGAATATTGTAGAGAATAATATGCCCCAAATTGGACGCGCCAAGCTCGTAAATTTCAGGATAGGTAAGTACCCAGCGAACCTCAGCACTCTCCCAAGGTTTGCGTTTTGCTCCTAATTCGTTACCCAAGTAGCGAGCAGGTTTGTTAATCTCAGGGGTAATTAGTTTTTCGACGGCGATTGTCACGCTTTAAGCCTCCGATACGTAGCTAGGGGAATACCCCAGCTTATTTACTATATCGAAAACTCAAAGTAAATCTATTATGCGATCGCTAATCCCCAATTGAGAAAACTGCGAACATCTCTGCCACCGCAATTTAAACTATAAGTGTAAATAAAGAAATGGGAAATTGAGGATCATAGGAGTCGTTTATGTTGCCACAAGAACTGAAGGAGCAAGTCTTCAAGCTACCACCTAGCGATCGCCTTGCGTTGGTTAGTGCCATCATTGAATCGTTGCAAGACACCTCAATTTCCAAGCCTGAACGCTCTGGCGCGATTCGACGGATGCGGGGCTTGCTCAAAACAGACCAACCTGCACCGACCGATGAAGAAGTGGCTGCAATGTTGGAAGATAGACGAGTAGAGAAGTATCTTGAGTGAGAGTTTTAATTGATACCAATATCGTTCTAGATTTTCTGTTGCAGCGAGAGCCATTTTTCCAAGATACAGAGTTACTATTCCAAGCGGTTGATGCTGATCAGGTTGTTGGCTACGTTACAGCAACGACACTTACAGATATTTTTTACATAGCCAAAAGGCATACCCGTAGCATCGAGCAGGCAAGGCAAGCGGTTTCTGAAATACTGAACACTATGGCAATTTGTCCAGTGAACCGAGCCGTTTTAGAATTAGCCTTCGGATCTGGTTTGGCTGATTTTGAAGACGCTGTTCAAATTGCTTGTGCAGTTGCTCAAGGATTAGACGTTATTTTGACACGCGATACACAAGGCTTTTTGAGTTCGTCTATACCTGTGTTGTCGATCCAAGCGTTATTACAACAGTTGGGTGAGCAGAATAGTGGGTAGTCGGGTAGGAGGCAGAGATAGCGATCTTAATTGTCAGATTGTCGCCAAGCCCTGCTTGTAAAGAACCACGACTCTACTGACAGAAGTTCTTGCTCTCGCAATCATTGGACGACTATTGCCCGTGTCTGTAGAACGAGTCACTAATATACCGATGTCAGTAGCACTCGGCATATTTCTAAAGTCCTACGCTAAAATTGCTGATTGATTAATTAAGTTTATCATTAAACTGATTTCACATCTTTGACAGACGGGCCGTGTAGCACTGTTCCTTTGCAGTCAAAACGCGAACCATGACAGGGACAGTCCCAACTTTTTTCTGCACTGTTCCAAGCGAGAATGCAACCCAGATGAGGACAAACAGCAGAAATTGCCTGGATTTCACCCTGTTCGTTCCGATAAGCTGCGATTTTGTTACCCTCAACCGTAACGACTTTACCTTCTCCTGCCGCTACAGACTCCAGAGATTGACCTAAACCCTTCAAGCGATCGCCTACCCAGTGAACGCCGACATCTAGGTTTTGCTTAATCCCTTCAGGGGAGACAAAAGGCGTGGCGCGTTTAGCATCATAAAGTTCAGTCCAAGGATTGTCAATGCCCAAAATTAAGTCTGAAAGTAACATTCCAGACAAAGTTCCTTTAGTCATTCCCCAAAGGCTAAACCCAGTTGCCACATAAATATGCTGGTTAAAAGGAGTCAAATTACCGATGTAGGGCAATTTATCGAAAGAAACAAAATCCTGAGTTGACCAACGATAGTCTATCGTTTCAACTCCAAATCGCGAGCGAGCAAATTGTTCTAAATCTTGGTAGTTTTCTTCGGTTTTCTCCATCGTTCCTACTTTGTGACCGCCGCCACCAATCAGTAACAGCAGTCCATTTTTATCAGGCGTGGTACGAATTGAGTAGTATTTCTTTCCACTGCCGATAAACATTCCTTCTGGTGCTTTAGATGTCTCGATTCTCGCTCCAATAATATAAGAACGTTGGGGGTAAGTTTTCGCAAAAAACAAGCCTTCATCGACAATAGGAATATTGGTGGCGACAATGACATCTTGCGCTTGAATTATTCCCCGATCAGTAATAACTTGGCAGGGATTGTTTTCCTTGACACTTTGTACTCGCGTATTTTCAAAGACATAACTGCCATTGCCAGGAATGCGATCACTCAGGTGCAGTAAGTATTTACGGCAATGAAATTGAGCTTGATTTTCAAACTTGACTGCGCCAGCAATCGGAAAAGGAAGAGAGGTTTCTTTGACAAAAGATGCAGGAAGCCCTAATTTAAGAGCAGCTTCTACTTCTTTTTCAATTTGACTGAGATTATCCTGAGATTCTGCAAAAGTATAGGCATTTTGGCGGCTAAAATCACAGTCTATTTCTTCGTCTTTAACAAACTGAGCAACCCGTTCCATAGCAGCTTGGTTGGACTCTGCATAAATACGCGCTTTATCTACACCATATTTCTCGATTAAATCGGCGTAAATTAATTGATGAAGCGAAGTAATTTTGGCGGTTGTATGGCCGCTTGTTCCAGTCGATATTTGCTTTGACTCAATAATTGCCACACTTTTACCAGCACGTTTGAGCAAGGTAGCAGCCGTTACTCCCGCAATCCCTGCGCCAACAATTGCTACGTCAACGCGGACTTCATTAACTAATGAAGGAAAGCTAGTTGTAGGGGTGGAGTCGATCCAATATGAAATAGGTTTTCCTGGTAAGTTAAGCATGAACTTAAAAAAATACCTCCTAAAAAGTAAGCACAATAACTTTGTTTGTAGAAGCGACTAATCGCTCCTACGCACTGACATTCAATCTGTCATTAGATTTTAGACAGAAACAAACTTAATCCTTATGGTGCAGGGGGTCAGCGATATATTTAAAGTTTTCATCTGAATTCCAAGGCCCCCGCTCATCTTGTCCGTTGGTAGAGAAGTTGTAGTAAAGATCTACTGTTTCGTCTGGCTGAATATTACCAAAGAAGGGATCGGTTAGTTTACCTAAAGATTCTAACGCTTTCATGAACATTTTTGTGTGAGAAATTTCGCGGGTAAGGAGGTGTACTAAAGCGTCTTTTGTTCCTGAGTCAGTAGCTAATTTAATTAAAGCTTCGTAGGTTTGACGCGCTCCTGCTTCGGCTGCAATATTGGCTCTCAAATCGCGAACAACATCGCCACCTTCGTTAAGATAAGCTGCTGTCCAGGCGGAACCTTGCGAGTCGAGAAAATGAGGCCCCTGACCTCGTACCGCAAAAAGAGTGCTTTTGTAAGCTTCTGTTTGGTCAACGTTTTTGGTATGGATTTCGATCAATTTGCCAACCATTTCAAGATGGCTAAATTCTTCAATTGCAATGTCTTGGAGCATATCTTTAATGCCAGCATTTTCGACATGAAAAGATTGCACCCAATATTGCAATGCCGCCGAAAGTTCGCCAGTTGCGCCGCCAAACTGCTCTAATAATAATTGTGCAAAACGAGGATTAGGATCTTCGACCTTAATCGTTTTGGCAATTACTTCTTTTTTGTGAAAAAACATGACTATTTACCTAATTTCTGTTCAGTTGATGATAAATCATCAAAAATTTTCTATCTAACTAACAGATTAGGCTGAGTGACTAAAGACAAAGAACTATCTTACGGATGAGTTTTGTTAAATTTAGTAGGTAGTAGGTAGTAGGTAGTAGAAGGTATCTATGAAATAGATCTTAAGGCAGCTAGAATGCTTAAGACTGGTGGGTTACGGTGGATAGTTAATCTTCGAGTTAGTTTTGTCAAGTTATCGCCACCTAACCCACCCTACGCAAAGGTTTTATATTTTCTTTATAGATACCCTCTAGGTAGTAGGTAAAAAATCTATTACCAATTACCGATTACCAATTACCGATTACCAATTAGCGATTATCAATTACCCATTCCCCTCAATTTAGACTTTAGCTTCTAAAGACTTTAGATACTCAGTATTGACACCCGATTCGCGTACCAGAGAGATTTTGCCAGTGCGGGCCACTTCTTTGAGTCCAAATTTATTGAGCATTTGCGTAATAGCGACCATTTTACCCGGATCGCCGACGACTTCAATGGTTACAGTTTCTTCGGAAATATCGACAATCCGCGCTCGAAAGACCTGTGCTAGTTCAATGACTTCGGCACGATTAGAGGCAGTGGCATTGACTTTGACCAGCATCAATTCCCGTTCGACACAGGGAATTTGCGTGATATCTTGAACTTTGAGGACGTTAATCAGCTTGTAGAGTTGCTTGGTCAACTGTTCAATGCTGTTGTCATCGCCAGGGACGACCATTGTAATGCGAGAGATGCCGACCTGTTCGGCAGGCCCGACGGCTAAACTTTCAATATTAAAGCCACGACGGGCAAATAATCCAGCAATTCGGGTCAAAACCCCAGCTTCATCTTCCACTAACACTGACAGGGTGTGTTTCATCGCCACTAATTCCTAATTTCTCTGAACCCAGAGCAAGATCGACTACAATAGCTAGGGCTTTCTCATGGTTGTTGCTAGAAATCCCCTGTTTCAGCTAGAAAGGTTATTTTAACATAATTAGTTTTTGAAGTTGCCAGTCAGCCTAACGTAAGTTGTCAAGTTATGCATCGCCGTTTACTCAATTTTGGATTGCTTGTCTTGCTCTGTTGGGGATTTGCCCTATCTACGGCTCAGGCAGTCGGGTGGTTTGGTGGCAATCCTGAACAAAACTCACCTTGGGGACTGACACAGCCGCAAATCCTCAGTCAAAGCCAAGCAGACGCGAGTCAACTAGAACAACAAGGCAGACAAGAATATGAGCTAGGCAATCTAAAGGCTGCCTTAGAAATCTGGCAAAAAGCTCTTGAAGCAACCCAAAAGCAGTCAGATATACTCTCTCAAGCTCAAATATCTGGCTATCTAGCTCTAGTATACTCTCAATTAGGACAGTGGCAGGAAGCTAACACCGCGATCGCCACGAGTCTGTACCTGTTGCGTTCCTCTAGCCCATTTCCCGACTCAGCGCGTTATTTAACCGTCTTTGCCGAAACCCACAACATTCAAGGAACGTTGCACTTAGCCAAAGGACAGCCACTCGCCGCCCTTTCTAGTTGGGAAAGTGCTACCTCCCTCTACGAACAAGCTCGCGATGCGACTGGGGTTTTGCGCGGTCAGATTAACCAAAGTAGAGCCTTGCAAGCGTTGGGATTCTATCCAAGTTCCTGTCAAAAATTAGTGAGTGCGCTAACTCGCTTGAAAATTCCTTGCCAGCAGATAGAAACCGAGGATTTAAGTTCTTTTTTGCAGAGGCGTTCTGAGTCTTTAACGCCCTTGCAAGTCGCTGGGTGGTTGAGTTTAGGAGATGCGCTGCGTCAAGTCAATCGTGTTAGTGCCTCGCGGTTTATTTTAGAAACGCTCCTCTCAACGGCTGACGAACCTAGCAAACAAGGAGCGATCTGGCTCAGTTTGGGCAAGACGCTAGAGGCGTTAGACAAGCGACAGGAAGCTTTGAGTGCCTATGAACAGGCGATCGCGGCCCAATCAACCTTGCTCGCGACAGAACTTGAAGCTCGACTGGCTCGACTCAACTTACTGATACAAGATAAACAGTGGGAAGCCGCGATCGCTTCTCTCAACCCCATTGACACAATTCTCAACCAACTGCCCAGCAGCCACGTTAAAATCTACGCCCAAATTAATTTTTCCGAAGCCCTGATGACACTGAGCATGAACGCTGCCGCCAGTGCCAACACCCCAACACCAGAGGCGATCGCCCGCTTGCTCGAATCGGCCCACCAACAAGCGCGAGCATTAGGAGATACCAGAGGGGAAATTTATGCCTTGGGCAATTTAGGCAAATTTTTTGAACAAACTCAACAGTGGACAGAGGCCCGACAATTGACCGAGCAAGCGTTATTGCGCTCTCAAGCGATTAATGCGCCAGAATTGAGTTATTTGTGGCGGTGGCAATTAGGCAGAATTTTGGCGGCGCAAGGACAGATTCAACAAGCGATCGCGACTTATGTAGAAGTGGTCAATACACTCCAATCGATTAGCCAGGATTTAGTCGCCAATCCTGCTTTTCAGGTTTCCTTCCAAACTACTGTCGAACCGGTTTATCGAGAAGCCCTCAGTCTTTTATTACCTCGTTCTAATCAAGAAGACGTTTCTCAAGCTGACTTGAGCCAAGCTCGCGATTTAATTGAATCATTACAGGTTGCTCAGTTAAATAATTTCTTTCGAGATATCTGTCTAGAGAGCCAACCTATTAACGTTGAAGACATCGATCCTTCTGCCGCGCTTGTCTATCCGATCGTTTTAAGCGATCGCCTGGTTACTTTAGTCAGCTTGCCCAACCAACCCTTACAGTTCTATGTCGCTGCTGTCTCTCAAGCGCAACTAGAAATGTCCGTAACGCAACTGCGCTACACCCTGGTCATTCGCAGCCAACGAGAGTTTTTCGGGCCCGCACAACAGATCTATGACTGGTTAATTCGCCCGTTTGAAGGTGCACTGCAAGCGGCTGGTATCAAAACCTTGGTCTTCGTGCCGGACGGCAACTTACGCAACGTGCCGATGTCAGCCTTACACGATCGCCAGCAATATCTTATTGAACGCTATCAGGTGGCTCTCACGCCCAGTTTGACGCTACTTTCTCCTCAACCGCTCCAACAGCGAGGGCTAAATACCCTCTTTGCCGGACTGAGCAAAACAGATGCCCAACAGGGGTTTGCACCGCTAGCTTATGTCGAAGAAGAATTGCTTGCGATCGCCTCACAAGTCCCTAGTCAAAGCCTGCTCAACCAACAGTTTACCCCAGCCAGCTTGCAGCAGTCGCTTGAGGAGCAGTTTTTTCCCATCGTTCATCTGGCCACCCACGGCCAGTTTAGCTCTCAATTTGAAGACACCTATATTTTGGCTTGGAATAGTACTATTAATATTCGCGAGTTAGAAAGGCTGTTAAAAGGAGGCGATCCGACTGGCAAAACGGCGATTGAATTGCTCGTTTTAAGTGCCTGTGAAACCGCAGCCGGCGATCGTCAAGCTGCCTTGGGGTTGGCTGGGTTTGCTGTGCGCGCTGGGGCCAGAAGTACTGTTGCTACTCTCTGGTCAGTCAACGACCAAGCGACTGCCGAGTTGATGGGGGAATTCTACCGTCAATTAGCCACTCAAGGCATCTCGAAAGCGGAAGCTCTCCGGCAGACTCAACTGACTTTGCTCAACAATCGATGGTACAAACATCCGTTTTACTGGTCGCCTTTCGTCTTAGTCGGCAATTGGCTTTAATAGTTAATAGTGCAGAGCAATTAACTCGATTTTGTAGCCATTAGGATCTTCAACAAAGGCAATGACAGTCGAACCGTGTTTCATCGGGCCAGGTTCGCGGGTTACTTTTCCGCCTAATTCTCTAATTTTCTCACATTTTCCGTAAATATCTTCCACCCCGATCGCGATGTGACCGTAGGCGTTGCCCAACTCGTAAGTGTCAACGCCCCAGTTATAAGTTAACTCGATCACGGCTGTCTGGGATTCTTCTCCATACCCAACAAACGCGAGGGTAAATTTCCCGTCTGGATAGTCTTTCTGACGTAGTAACTTCATGCCTAGAACATCGCAGTAAAATTTGAGGGATTCATCGAGATTGTTAACCCGCAGCATGGTGTGTAAAATTCGCATGGCTAAACCTTCGCTCCTAGTGAAGTTATTTTCCTCCTACATCCTAGACGAATTCGCTTAGAAACCCGTTTTCTTGAAGAAAACGGGTTTCCAGGTTTCTATACTAACTGCCAAGGTTCATCCCAAGGCGTGCCGCCGATTTCTAAGCCCGCCAGAGAGCTAGTCGCGTTAATCAGCAGCTTTCCTGACGATTCTCGTAATTCTAGGCTTAAATTCCCCGACATCGTATCGCGGCAGTTAAATTTTAATCCCTCAGCCGTAGGGACTCTCACATAATTGCCCGTATGAGTAGTTGTGCCTAACAGTTTAATCGTTAATGACGGCGTGTGCTGCGAAGCCGTCCCCGAAGGGATCGCTGTCATTTCCCAACGTCCCCAAGGTTGCACGCACCAGCTTAATTGAGCATTCCAGCCATCAAATTGATAAAATTTGCCTTGATAGTGCAAACCCATCAATCCGACTGATTCGCGCCATCCTAACACCTCACGAATGCCTCCTACTGCTGTCAAACTTAAATCGGCATGCTCTCTAAAGCTGTTGCAGTTGATCCAAAACCATTTTTGTGGAAAGGAACGTCCCCAATTTTTCTCCGCGTAGGCAGGTGCGTCAGTCAACTCATACCAGTCTCCATTCCAGTCTATCCAACCCGATGCCCGTCCGTGTGCCATCAATACTTGCCATCCGGGGTCAAAAATGGGCAAATAGGAAAGCCAACCCGCCGTTGCCTTTTGCGGACGCTTAGTGTCTCCCCAACCATAGACAGGATAAATGCTGTAACACCAGCGACAGTAACGACGTGTACCCGCATCGCGAATAAAGCCTTGATTGAGAGTAGCAGTCGCTTGATAACCTTGTTCAACTTGTTCAAAAAAGGTTTTAGCGCGAAGAAGTTGCGGGGAACTAGTAGCTTGATTTTTTCCCCAATGTCCTAAACTTAACTGGTTTTTCTTGGCCCAAAAGGTTTTAACATCAGGAAAAGTACGGCAGAGATATTCATCATTTGCCCCTAAAATTTGGGCCGCACCGCCACTGTGAGGTTGATTGCCAAGCGGATCGTCAATAGAATACATAAAGCCAAAAGTTTGACCGTTTTTTGGCAGCGTAACTCGATAATACCAACCTTCAAAAAATCGGCGGGCGCGAAGCGTGCCTGCGGCATCGCTCCTATTCCAATGGTAGCCACTGTGGGGTGTTTGTAGAGGAAATGTCATTAACTTTCAGGAAGTTGCCTTTTATTGAGTACAAAAGAACTTGTCGAAGCTTACAGACGGCGATAATATTGAAGGGGTGGGTAACACTCACCCTAATAATCAGTCTAATAGGAAAGGTAACATGAGTTCTCCAAAGGAATCATCTTCTGTTTTACGTTACATTCTGGCTGGCTTAAAGCCTCTGGCAAGAATGTCGTTGTGGATTCCGGTAGGGGTTTTTGGGGTGATTACCCTCAGCTTCTGGCAGTATTGGACTCATCCCGAATGGCGAGGAACGAGTCAGGGTCAAACCAGCGACATTGAGGGCGAAGTGGGAAATAATCTCGATATTGGGGTTAATCTTAACGATATTAAATCTAATTTATCATCTCCTTCTGATTTACCGAAATCTCCTAGTGATACGACTTCTTCGTTCGCCAATCCCTTCCTTCCCTCCTCATCTACCCCAGCAGCGACAGACACTCCCAATGGGGTAGCCTCGACAACTACTCCCTCCAATACTTTGTATCCCGTCGGGAAATCGCCTACCAATCCCGCGTCAGGAACCCAATCTCAATCTTTTCAGATTTTCCCACCTCTGTTGCCCACAGTCAAAAATCCAGGAGCACTGTTTCCTAGTGGTTGGCAGAACAAAAGCGATCGCGCAACAAGCCAATCCCCCAGCGTTGACGCTTCTCAAAATCTTCCCCAAGTCAACCCCCTTCAACAAGCACTCGAACGCACGCAATCCGAGCAAACAGGGGTATCTGCAAAAAACCCAACTCCCTCTACCAATCCTTACCAAACTCCAACGGCACCGACTCAGCCTTCCCTGTCTTATCCTAATGCTTATGGGAATCAACCCATTTCTCCCCAACCGATCTATCCTAATGCCGTTCCTGTACAACCTTATCAAACCACCTACCCCAATTCTTATGGCGGCCAGTCTGTTCCCAGCCAATCCCCTCAAGTGCCGAATGACGCGAATAACTATGGTATCCAAACCCCGCAAATCAGTGATTATGAAGGCCTGTATTAAGAAGCAATAGAGATCTCCGGCTTTTTGGCGGATTGGGCCGCTTCGACGGGAATTAATTGTCCGCCCTGAAGCAGTCTGAAAGTATGTCCTCGCCACTCTACGCGATCGCTCGCCAGTCCCCACCCCCAAATGCCAAAGCTAACCACATCCCACACAGGGACTAACCATAACCACTGACGCGCTGAGTGATCATTTAAACCTTTGACCCCAACGATCCAGGCCATGACTAGCCGCAACCCCCAAGTGAGGCACAATACCGTCCATCCTAACCCAGAGCCAGAGGTTGACAGCCAAAATAGCATGCTCATTACCGTTCCTTGCGTCAAAATTAATCCCAAATAACTCCAGAAACGCTCAGCGCGGATGCATCGCGCCCAACGGGTTTGCCGCCTGAAAAAACTCGCAATGCTGGGAGTATCGAGTTGATGGCTGACGATACACTCAGACAAAATTACTTCATATCCGCGTTGGCTAGTTAGATAGCCGAGTTGGTAGTCATCGGCCAGATAGTTGGCAATGGCAAAAAATCCCCCAATCGTCTTTAATGCTTGTTGGCGAATGGCAATCGTCGATCCTAATGCAAAGTGCATCCCTTCTAGCTGTCTCGCTGTCAAAACGCCAGGTTGTAACTGAGTAGCAATGCCCAACGCTTCAAACCTCGCTAGCAGACTATCTGCCCAGGAGGTGTATAAACAGGTGACGATTCCTACCTTTTCTCTTTTAAAAGGTTGCACGATTCGCCGCAAATAATCTTTATTAACGCGAATATCGCTGTCTGCAATCACTAAGAGGGGATGTTTCGCTTTTTCTAAAGCATTAGCTAGATTACTGACTTTTAAGTTGTTGCCGATCAGGCGATCGCTAATCACTAATTGGAGATCGGCATCAGGAAAATCGGCTTGCAGTTGTTTGACAACGGTTATACTGGGATCGCTAGCTTCCCGTACAGCGAAAATGACCTGAAAGGTTGGATAGTCCTGATAGCAGAAAGAGGCTAAGTTAGTGTAGGTGTCGCGATCAAGTCCGCACAAAGGCTTGAGAACGGTAACAGGGGGATGAAAGTGAGGATCGCTGGCAGGAGATTGCCCAAAAAATTCAAGGCTGGCATAAATGGTATAGCTGTAGTAAAAAATAGCCGCCAGACAAAAGGGTAAAAAAAACCAAGATATATAGTGCATCATCAATCTATCAGATCGCCTTTATTCATCATAGGGTTCCCTCGGCGCGTTAGGTTGATGGGAGTGCGAAGCTCTCTACTCTAGCTCGCTAATTTTTCACCCAGTGAGCAAGATGGTCTGGCGATCGCCAGTAGAGGCATAATATTGTTGTACCCCTACTACGAAGCACACTTCTCAATAATCATTTTCTATTCTCTCCCTAACCCATTGACGAAATGATCGTAATGATCGTAATGATGCACTTCTTCCTTCAGTTAGACTTCTTAAAATAAAAGAAGAAATTATATCAGTGATGGGAAATTCAGGAAAAGTAGGACTTACAGAAGAAGAAATATATTTTCCTTCTCGCAAAAGATTAATTTGTAGTTTTCGATTTTCATATAGCCATAATTCGGGAACGCCTAAAGCTTCATAAATAGCCAATTGTGTTTTTGAAGTTAAATCTACTTCAATGGCTAAATCGGGTGGAGGGTCAATCTTTAAGTTTAATCTCCTTTTACCAATCATTAGCCGATAATTTTTTATATAAAAACTATTATCAGGCTCAATTCCTGCTGCCATATCCTCTCGCTTAAACGTAGTTGAACCAAAACATTCGCAGTCAATTTCCAACTCTTCTAGTAAAATTTTAACCATATCACCCATAATTTCTTTATCAACCTCATGTTCTGGTAATGGCATTCTAATTTCTAAAACTCCCTGATAATAAGAAACTCGATTCGCTCTTTTATCTCCTAATTCTTCTAAAATTGCCTCAAACTCTGACCAGCTAACATCTTTTAATAAAATACGTTGTCCAGGGGGAATACTTAACTGTCTCAGTTGTAATGTCACCATTGTTTCTTGCTCGTGTATAGTCAAGGCTACTTATTAGCGCAACTATGTCAGAATTTTAGTGGATACTTCTGTAACTCCTCAAACTATGACACAACTCTATCTTATCCGACACGGCATTGCGGGCGATCGCGCTCTCTACAGCCATGATGCAGAGCGTCCTCTCACTGATCAAGGACAGCAAAAAACCCGTCAAGTCGCCAAACGACTTAAAGAAATTGGTGTGCGCTTTGAGTTGATAATGACGAGTCCGTTAGTGAGAGCGCATCAGACTGCCCAAATCTTACAAAAAGCGGGACTCGGCGACCAATTAGAAGAATTTTCCGCACTATCGCCAGATGGTGACTTGCAAGAATGGGTGAAATGGTGGTCAAACTCCCGTTACAATAAAGAAGACAGTTGTCTGGCCCTGGTTGGTCATCAACCCGATCTAGGGAACTGGGCAGAAAGCCTAGTATGGGGAAGCTCGACAGCGAAATTAACCGTCAAAAAAGCAGGAATTGTGGGTTTATCACTACCCCAGACAGCGAACCCAACCGGCCAGTGTGAATTACTCCTGTTGACTTCTCCTAAGTGGTTGTTGTAACTAACGTTTAAAGCATTCGGGGGAAATTCCTCACTGAGGAACATTTTAGGGTAAGTTAGCTTAAAGACATCATGCATCATCTTGAGTTACAGCGATACAGGAATCGACTATGAACGTATGTGAATATATTCCAGGACTTGAAAACATTCCCGCAGCAAGATCGAGTATCAGTTACGTTGATGGCAAACAAGGACTTTTAGAATATCGAGGCATTCGGATTGAAGAACTCGCTCAAAAAAGTAGTTTTCTCGAAACTTCTTACCTGCTGATTTGGGACGAACTTCCTACCACAGAAGAACTAGAAGCCTTTGAAACCGAAATTCGCTATCACCGCCGCATCAAATACCGCATCCGCGATATGATGAAGTGCTTTCCCGAATCGGGACACCCAATGGATGCCTTGCAAACCTCGGCGGCGGCATTAGGGCTGTTTTACTCCCGTCGTGCTTTGGATGACCCCGACTACATTCACAAAGCCTGCGTGCGCCTGCTAGCTAAGATTCCGACGATGGTCGCGGCGTTTCACCAGATGCGTCGAGGCAATGACCCCGTCCAACCCAATGACGATTTAGACTACGCGGCGAATTTCCTTTATATGCTCACCGAGCAAATCCCCGACCCTTTGGCCGCCCAAATTTTCGACGTGTGCTTGACGCTCCATGCCGAACACACGATGAATGCTTCTACTTTTTCGGCAATGGTCACTGCTTCGACACTGACAGACCCTTACGGTGTTGTCGCTTCTGCGGTCGGAACCTTGGCTGGCCCCCTACACGGAGGTGCTAACGAGGAAGTGCTAGAGATGCTAGAAACGATTGGCTCGGTCAAAAATGTTCGTCCCTATATCGAAAAATGCATTGCCGAAAAGCAAAAAATCATGGGATTCGGACACCGCGTCTACAAAGTTAAAGATCCTCGTGCGACTATCTTGCAAAACCTCGCCGAACAATTGTTTGAAAAAACAGGTCACGACGAATATTATGACATAGCGCTCGAAGTAGAACGGGTCGTTGAAGAAAATTTGGGACAAAAGGGCATCTACGCCAATGTGGACTTTTATTCTGGCTTGGTTTATCGAAAACTGGGCATTCCGGCTGACTTGTTCACACCCATTTTCGCGATTGCGCGGGTTGCCGGTTGGTTAGCTCACTGGAAGGAACAGTTAGCACTCAACCGCATTTTCCGTCCTACCCAAATTTATGTCGGCA
>JBGTNM010000463.1:0-3192 GCA_041743025.1 Microcystaceae cyanobacterium | reverse complement strand
TTCAGATTTGCGCTTGTCTTATGTGTTGTGGGAAGAACAAAAAGTGCCGATTTTGATCTTAGAAATAGTTTCACATAAAAGGCGTAAAGAATATACCCAAAAGAAAGAAGATTATGCTCAGATGGGGGTTTTATATTATGTGATTTATAATCCGTTACGCAAACGCAAACCCCGTTTAGAAGTGTATCAGTTAGAGAAGGGGGAATATCAGTTACTCGAAGGTGAACCCGTTTGTATTGGACAAGGACGAGTGCAAGGAAAATTAGAATCTGTTCCTAGATTATTAGCTTTGGGATTGACGGTACAACAGATAGCAGAGGCGTTAGGTTTAGAAGTTGAACAAGTTAACTCGGTTATCAAAAAATAAATCTATAGGGCAAAATAAGGGATAATAAGAGAAAGGGCGAACAGATGCGCTGCATCGAAGGCGATCGCTCTATTAATAAAGACAAGACAGATCGTATCTTTCTCAAATCCTAAATCTCAAATGACTGTCTCCATCCGAGAGAATTTAGAACAACATCTCAAACAGATTGTGCGCGATCGCAATCCCTTTTTGGCTAGCGAAGGACATTTTTACGCTAAAGAGTACATCCGCGAAGAATTCGGTAAATTCGCGACGATTGAGAGTCATTTTTTTCAAGTAAAAGGGAAAATACACGAAAACTTAATTTTAAGGCTCTCCTCTGAGGGAGAATTTGCCAACCAGCCACCAATTTTGATTGGCGCACACTACGATACGGTGCCGGGATCGCCAGGAGCAGATGATAATGCTAGTGGGGTAGCTGTTTTGCTGGAATTAGCTCGTTTGTTAAGCCAAGAAAAAAGGAGATTTCCCGTCATTTTGGCGGCTTTTGATCTCGAAGAATACGGCTATCTAGGCAGTCAAGCTTATGCGGCGTACTTGCAGCAACAGAAACAACCCTTGCGCCTGATGCTGTCTTTGGAGATGTTAGGCTATTGTGATCGCACTCCTAATTCCCAGCAATATCCCCCAGGATTGCAGTATTTTTATCCGTCTACAGGTAATTTTATTGCTTTAGTGGGTAATTTAGCCTCAATACCCGATCTCAGGCATTTATGCCATTACATTCGCCAAAATAATACTCCCTGTGAGTGGCTTCCCGTTCCGTTGCGGGGGTTTGTCGTCCCTGCCACTCGCCGCAGCGATCACGTTCCCTTTTGGGATAGGGGCGATCGCGCTATCATGGTGACTGATACGGCGAATTTTCGCAATCCTTACTACCACACAGCCAAAGACACTTTAGAAACCCTAGATTTGGACTTTCTGACCGGAGTTTGCCAGGGATTAGCCCTCGGAATTCAATTGAATAAGACGGCATAAATTTATTATCCGCCCTAACCCACCAAGAGTAAGTCTTGAAAACGTCTTAAGATTAATTTCATGGATACCCTCTAGGAGTTTAACACCATGAGCCAAACCCCGATAACAGTCACTTACTACGGCAGTTGCTCTACTTGGGGAAACCCCAAGACCGCACTGCCTCCCCTAGAGGAAGTCTTAGGAGAGATTAAGCAAAGTATCAAAGAGGTTAGCCAAAAGTTAGACAGCATTCAAAAAGATGTTAACCAAAGGTTTGACACTATCCAAAAAGACGTTAATGATTTGAAGGTTGAGGTAAAAGAACTCTCAACAGAAGTCAAAGGAATCAATAAGCGATTAGACAGTCAAGAGTTCATCAACCGTTCGATTGCGGTGGGGATTCTTTTGACCATTGGAACAGGAGTCCCCGATGCGGGATTCGCAATCCCGCATTTCAGGGGACGTGGAGCGATCAAGCTTTTCTTCCCAGGCTTTCCCAATTTGCCCCATTGATTGAATATGGGTTGAATAGTATCTTTCAAGAAAACAGGCTTCTATCCCAAGAATACATCAACTTCGGTCCCCCAATTCGCTTGTAGCTGTTTTTGAGCGCTTCCTCCATTAACTGCAATTTCGATCCAGCCGTGACTGCCTTTTAGCGCAACTAATTCTCCGCTTGCCACATCATTATAGATTAAGCCACTAACAATGATGTTTTCGCCGATTTGCACTGACCAATGCTTGTCTCGAACACTTTCCGCCGGAATATTGGTGATTAAATTGCCGAAGTGGTCAATATATTGAATGCATCCGCCGATTTTTCCCTCAGTTATTTGCACCCCCCGAAGAGATAACTCGACTAAACTATCAAGCGCAATTGGGGTTCCTATCTTGTCTAAAGATACGCCACTGGCTAGATAGGCTCCGACTGAGGCGAAAATATCGCGTCCGTGAAAGGTCAAACTAGGAGTGGGAACTCGCCAATACTGAGGATTCGTCAATTCTACTGCCGCGATCGCCTTCTCTAAGCTCAGAACGCCGCTAAATAAGCCATTGTCCGGCCCGACTAAGTAGCTTTTGTCCACCTGAACGGCTATTCCCCGCCGCCGACTGCCAACTCCTGGATCAACCACAGCGACATAAACGGTTCCATCCGGAAAATAAGGATAGGCATTCATCAAGCAAAACCGTCCCGCCGCCACATTTTGCGGGGGAATCTGGTGAGTGATGTCAATGACTCGCAATTGGGGGTTAATCTTGGCAATTACTCCCTTCATGACTCCTACATAGCCATCTTGTTCGCCAAAGTCACTCAGTAAGGCAATAAGGCTAGGTTCGGACATCCGCCTCTAACGGTCGTGTAAACATTTCGGTAACAAAATATACAAAATGGCAGAAAAAATGTTAGATTAAATCTATAGGAGAACATAAGTCGTTAACAGGGAGTGTTCACAATGAACAAAAACCGTCAAGAAATGCTGATGAAAGCGGCTGCTGCCCATCGGGAAACCCTTCGTAGAAGTTTGCAACATCGTCTAGAAGTGGCAAGATCATCTGGTAATGATGCGTTAGTCCGCCAATTAGAAGCCGAGGCTACCTACTTACACTTTCAGTAATCCACAACAGAAGCAAGTTGAGACAGAATAGGGCGTTAAAATTCTAATCTGACCCGTTTGGGAATTCAACCCATTTTATCGAGATTATGCCCAATTCAAGGGCAATTGTTCATAGATGAATCGGAGGGACGGATAAGAATTATCCGTCTCTTAGTATTTTTGGTTATTGTAGAGAGACAAAGCCTATACATAACAAACTTATGAGATGGTCTGAAACGACGGCTGACATTATTGAAGCGATTGAAACCCTTT
>JBGTNM010000462.1:0-3927 GCA_041743025.1 Microcystaceae cyanobacterium | reverse complement strand
ATGAGCTTTCGGCGCGATGTTTCCCGTTAAACGAAATTGTTTGACTAATTTTTGCACGAAACTGAGGGCGACAGAAAATTGCTCTGCTAGTTGACGTTGTGAGAGTGGCCGACTGTGGTAAGCATCGATAATTTTTTGTCGTAAATCAATCGAGTAAGCTTTCATGGGTCAATCCTTAAATATCCCTTAAATTATACCTCATTCACTTGAGAACCGCTATAGAGATGAACAAAAATATAATGACTTGGGTATAGAAATTGATATGCGGGGGAAAAATTATATAAAAACTGTTTTTAATTCAATATTTGATGCAGAAGAAAAGTCAGAACAAATAAAAGAATGGTTAAAACAAATGATATAGGTTAGACCATAATTTAACCTAGAGATCGCTTTAGTTCCCTCTTTGTTACAAAGCTTTACAGCTTGTGAGTAATTTATTTTTCCTGTCCAATTTCTCCTCGTTCTATATCCTCTCATTGCGGTCTTTTGACGAAAGCTTTTTTGATCCAAAAAATTAGAAGTCGTCCAGATCAGTATGATCCTTATCTATAATGGGATTTTTAGCCGCACTTCGAGAGAAAGCCGAAGAAGTAGCCTATCAAAAACTAATGCGCGAGTTTCTAGAAGGAATCGCGCAGGGCGTTAGAGGCGAATATTTAGATACTGGTAAGCAGAACTGGAAATATCATTGCTTTGAGGAAATTCTGCTGGAATTTGGCGACTTTGTGAAGCCTCAACAAGCTCAATGTGTTGGTTATCCCGATTACTGCTTCTATTATGCAACGCCCAAAAATCCTCTCATCTATTTAGCGCTCTCTGGCTTGCCGCAACTCTTCAATGAGATCGCGGATAGCGTTTTGGTTACTTTGGGCAACCACAGCCGCCGCCTCAGAAGCTTGAGCCGCTCTTTGAGCAGCATCCACTAATCGGCTAACAGTTTGAGACAGAGAAGCGATCGCTCTAGCTTGCTCTGTAAAAGCACTGGCTAAACGTTCAATCGTCTGCCTCTGTTGCTCGGAAGTTTCAGCTAGTCGAGCAATGTTGGTAGCTTGTTGTTGAGACACTTGCACCAGTTGAGCCAGTTGAGTATTGATATCTGTTAGCTGCTGTTCGTCACTCATGTATTGTTAAGGTTTCCTTGAATCAATTCTACTTAGATTCGCCCTCTCCTGAATCGAAAAAACTGGGCAAGTATCTTTTGTAATTTTGAATTTTGAGCAAATTTTTGTTTTCTAAGTAATAATGCAGCCTTGCTATTAACTTCAGCTAAAGTCGGATAGATGTGAATTCCTGACAAAGCAGAAACCTTGAGTTTATAATTCATGGCCAGAACAATTTCATGAATCAATTCTCCGGCAGATGCGCCAACGATGTGCGCCCCTAAAATTCCACCATTGCTTTTGGTAATAATCTTACAAA
Organism: Microcystaceae cyanobacterium; assembly: GCA_041743025.1. Taxonomy (GTDB): domain Bacteria; phylum Cyanobacteriota; class Cyanobacteriia; order Cyanobacteriales; family Microcystaceae; genus JBGTNM01. The sequence continues at coordinate 2,508 of JBGTNM010000462.1, read as the reverse complement.
ATCCTTGAGTAGCGGCTTCAGATTGAGCGCGATCAACCCCAGCAAAATCTTGTTTTAAGACACAAACATCTTCACCATATTCCTTTCTTGCTTGTTCTTCTGTCAAGCCAACTCTTGCTAATTCTGGGTCAGTAAAAGTAGCCCAAGGAATCACCCGATAACTCACCTTACTAAAAGGAAAAAAGAGGGCATTGGTTAGCACTGTCACCGCTTCGTGGGCTGCAACGTGCGTAAATTGATAGCCGCCAATGACATCACCGCAGGCATAAATTCTAGGGTTAGTGGTTTGCAATTTTTCATTGATTTTGATGCCTTTTGAATTGTATTTAACGCCTGCTTCTTCTAAGTTTAAAGACTCTACATTGGGTGTACGTCCTACCGAAACTAAAATTTCATCAGCTATCACTTTTTCGGAGTCTGCCCAAAGACATTTTTTTTCCTCAAGCATTTCGACTTGATTGACTCTAGCATTAGTAATTAAACGAATCCCCTCAGCGATAAATTGTTGTTCTATAATTGCGGCGGCGGTTGGGTCTTCTTTCGGTAAAATATGGGGAGTGCTAGCAATAATCGTCACTTCTGACCCCAGGCGGTGAAATGCCTGCCCTAATTCGCAACCAATGGGGCCACCACCAATGACTGCCATTGAGGGGGGCCGTTGTGTCAGCGAAAAAACCTGCTCGTTGGTGAGGTATCCTGCGGCTTCTAGTCCAGCGATTGGCGGAACAGTCGGACGCGAACCTGTAGATATGACAAAAGCTCTAGCGGTCAATTTTCGGCCATTGACGACAAAGGTATTTTGATTGACAAACTGTCCCGAACCGAAAATGACTTCGACTCCCAATGCTGCAAAGCGTTCTGGTGAGTCGTGGGGTTGTATGGCGGCAATGGTTTGTTGAACGTGTCCCATCGCTTCGGCAAACTGAATTTCTGGTGTAGAGGTATAGATGCCAAAGCGAGAACTATTTTTGACTTCGTAGGCGATTCTAGAGGCATGAATGAAAGATTTACTAGGAACACAACCATACCAAAGGCAATCGCCTCCTAAGCGGTGTTTTTCAACTAAAGCGACTTTTGCTTTGATTTGTGCTGCTGCTGCTGCAACGACTAAGCCGCCTGAACCGCCACCAATGACGACGATATCATAATCGACTGCCATAACTCGTGTCTCCCATTTGACTTTTGCCTCATCCTTTGCTGTTAGTGTACCTTATCGTTTGTAAGCCTACAAACCTCGACGGATACGGATTTGACCTGGAGTAATGACAATGAAGGAACCGCGAAGTGCTTCTGAGTGTTGTTCGATGGCAGCAGCAACCATTACCGCTCTCTGACTCGTTGAAAGGCTTCCCAAACGAAGCAGGATTACTCCAATGGCAGTACGAGACTCATGAAAGATAAGCTCGCCAAAGTCCTTGTCTGCGGTAATCAGCAGTGCGTTCTCTCTATTTGCGATCGCAAGAACAGTCTCGTCATTAATTCCTGGTGCCATTTCCGCAATGGCGAAGACGGTGTGACCATCAGTTCTCAGTCGTTCAATAATCTGGCGCGGAATGTTTGCATCAGCGAGAAAGATCATAGATTGCTAGAAAGGGAAAAAACCCGCTCGTAGCGAACTGATTCGGCGGCAAAGATAAGTGCTGCCTGAATTCCCTCGCGAGTAAGATGAGGGTAAGCATCGAGCAATTCATCAATACTACGTCCCCCAGCCATCTCCTCAAGAAGATGCTCAACAGTAATTCGAGTCCCCTTGATGACAGGTTTTCCGAGCATTACTTTTGGGTTAGAAACGATTAACGGTTCCATGATTAAGTTATTCCTTTTTTATTAGTTTATCGTCTTATCAGTTGGCGATCGCTGGTTAAATTAGTTATAATATATTGTATTAATAGGTATTATTCAAGCCAAAATGAGTACCACAAGTTTTAGACTCGATGACGATCTTGAAGAAAAGCTCAATGCGACGGCAGCACGGTTACGACGTACCAAAAGCTGGATTATTAACGATGCCTTGCGCCATTATTTAGTCCCCTAGGGTAACTAAAGGACAAATCAAACTTTTATTGAATATAGGAGTGTAACTGATGGCAACTGTGACTGAATCAGACATTAAGGAACTTAAAGAACTCATTACTAATTTAGGAGAAAATTTAAATAGTCGAATGAAATCCCTAGAAGATGGGCAAAAATCTCTAGAAATTGGACAAAAGACTCTAGAGGATGGACAAAAATCCCTAGAAATTGGACAAGCAGAAATTAGAGGAAGATTAGCAGGACTTGAGGAGAATACCAAAAAGATCCCGGATTTAGCCGAGAAGGTGGGAGAACTCAAAAATTGGCAGAAAATTGGCTTAGTGTTTATAACTGCGGCTCTTCTAGAGTAGTTATGACAATTTAATAATAAAAAAGAGTTACTAACTAAAGCAATTTTAAATTTTAATTAGCTTAGACTCTTTGCTCAGTCTTGACTAAGAGCTATATTTTATGCTATCAAATAGCTTAGTCTTG
>JBGTNM010000461.1:0-10977 GCA_041743025.1 Microcystaceae cyanobacterium | reverse complement strand
TTTAACCGACGAAGTTGATGCTTGGGTCAAGCAACGAAACTTGGAATCAACTTGGATTGACTGGCGATTTACTACAGAAGATGCTCGCATCAAGCTTAAACGACTTTATCCCTTAATTCAAACTTGACAGACCAGTAGTGATTAATAGGAAATGCAGAAATCCCCAAGGCATCAGGTAAACCAGGTTTTTCAGGAGGCGGTTGGCTGTATGTCCTGTGCGACTGCCTAACTCGAAGTTAACCCAAAACTTAGTCCGAGCTTCTAGAGCGATGAAAACCCACATCTGTTTCTTTTTTGCTCTCAGATACGACCAAATCTCGTCCATTTGAAGGTAAGTTAAGACCAAACCGATTAAACTAGACAGCGATTGATGGACAGTCAGGCATTTTTGCCCCAAAGCCCTCTGCCATGCCTGAATCGTCCTTTCATCGTGTTCTAGAACATCGGCTATTTGAAAGGAACTTAATCCGTAACTGCTCATTTTGGCTGTCTGCTCATATTCTCTAAAGGTTCCCCCGTGTCGAAATAGAGGAGAATACCTGGTTTCTGAGAATTTATGTCCTCCTCCATGACAATAGAACCTCTGTCTTCGACAGGCTTCTCCTTTGACCCAATAAGTCCCTTCTTTGGTGATGTAATTGTCTGGATCTTCATAATACTCACAGTCTCGACAAGGGCAATAAAGGGGAAATAAAGAATGAAGTTCCTTGGGATTGTAGGCAGCTATCGGCATCTAAGTGAAATGTGATGGCAGTAGAATTAGTAGTTAATTTGATCTACTCTAACCAGAAATTGCCCCCGTGCCAACTCACCTCCACTGGTTTGTAGGGACTACCAAAAATTTGGCGCGTGGGAGCAGAACTTGGCTACTGAATGGCACTGTCGCTACGGGGGCCGAGGAATAATGGTGTATTGGCACGTGGAAAAGAAAGCTAGCTGTATCTACTCTCAGTTAAAAACCTGTTCCTCATCGGAAGTGGCAGCGATGATTGAAGGGGTACTACGCCATGATACTCAAATGCAGCTCCAAAAAAACTACGTGGACTCTCACGGTCAGAGTGAGATTGCCTTTGCTTTCTGCCGTTTACTCGGATTTGAGCTATTACCTCGTCTCAAAGCTATTTATAGCCAAAAGCTCTACCGTCCCGAAACCGGAAACAGTAAGGCTTATCCTAACTTGCAACCGGTCCTAACCCGTCCTATCAAGTGGGATTTGATTACTCAGCAGTACGACCAAATGATCAAATATGCTACGGCATTACGACTAGGGACAGCAGAGCCGGAGATTATTTTGCGACGATTTACACGGGGCAATCTCAAACATCCCACTTATCAAGCTTTGAGCGAGTTGGGCAAAGTGCTAAAAACGATTTTCTTGTGCCGTTATTTAGCTTCAGAAAAACTTCGTCAAGAAATTCAGGAGGGACTTAATGTCGTCGAGCATTGGAATAGCGTCAATAACTTTATTTTTTACGGAAAAAGTGGAGAGATCGCGAGCAATAATCGGGCTGAGCAAGAAATAGCTCTTTTATCATTACATTTGTTACAAATGTGTTTGGTGTATATTAACACCTTGATGCTTCAGCAGGTTTTATCCGAGCCAGACTGGATGGGACGATTAACTCCTGAAGATAAACGAGGGCTGACTCCTTTAATTTATGGGCATGTCAATCCTTACGGGACTTTTCACCTTGACTTGTCGGAGCGATTGACGATTGAGCAAGCTGCTTAAATTAACTAATTTGCCAGTAGAAGGGAAAAATTTTTGAGGTTGCCGTTTTTGCAGCTTCGCTCCCCTCAACCCTAGCTGACCGAAATGATTCCTAATCGCGCTCTGGCACAATCGCTAACCCGACTCTCAAGAGCGAGTGCGGCTGAAAGGTCAGCAGCGAAGGACGTAGACAGAGATAGGCGAGAGGCCCAAACAGGGGAAGCCGAGCAACCCACCCAAAGCCCCCAAAGTGTCAGCGTTCGTGTCATGTTTTCACCTCATTGAATTACGTTTAATTGTTCGAGGTCGAGCGCGATTGACAGTATCTTCTCAGGATAGATTAAGAAAGAGACTGGCCCATGCGGTTGCACTATTACCTGACGGTGGGACGAGGGTATCTGAAGGAACGCGATCGCTGTCTTTTTTGTATCGGTTAAGAGGAAACTCAAACCCAGATGGGATGAGCTTTTAACTCTCAAATAGCACTTGATGTCAGCTTGGTTAACTCTACCCCTAGATTGGGCAGAAATCAAAGGAATGCCGCAATCTAAACTCAAAAAATCAATTTCAAGAACACTCCCGACTTAAAACCACTTGCCCGTTAGTCAGGCGATAGAGACCCTGCGGTTCGACGATCGCATCGCCGGGTTGCCAAGGACGTGCAGTGGATTCCTGGGAAGGCAGTGTTTCCACCGTTTCCACCGGATAAGAAGAAATCGAAGCATCACCCGGACGCACGGGCAAACCCCCTGACCCTGTAATGATGAAAGTACCGGCTTTTTGGGGATTTCGCACGACGCAGCTATTAGCAATCAGATTGTTAGTATCAATCAGATTTTCCGGTAACTCCGTGAGACTGTTGCGAATGAAGGTCAAATCCGGCAAGATAATAATGCCGGATACGGCACCACTGGCGTTGATATCAACTCGGTTGTTGCGATCGAGTGTATCAGGATTAGTATCTTCAGAAGCCGTTTGGTAGCCTTCCCCAAAGAAAATGGGAGTATTGAGGGTAATATTGCCGCCCTTGCCATCACGAGCAAAAGCGAGGATATCGCTATCATCGTAAGCCAAAATGGAGTCAGCTTGGAGGATGATATCGCCGCCGCCTCCTACCCCACTGGCGACGTTAGTACGGATGTCGCTGTCTCCCTGAAGTCGGATGTTTTTGGCAGTGATAGTAATCGTACCGCCGGAAGCTTGTTCGGCAGAGGTGGTAATGTCGCTATCGGTGAGGTTAACATTGCCTAAGCTGTTGATGAGAATATTGCCGGCATTGCCTTGTCCTTGGGAACGGGAACTGATTTGGGATTGATGGTTGAGGGTGAGGGAGTTGCCTGTCGTTTGAAGGGTGATATTGCCTCCCTTACCGATCGCACCTGGATTGACGGTAGTTGTAATGGCACTATTGTTATCTAGATTTACAGTAGCCGCTTGGATACCAATATCGCCGGCATCGCCTTCTCCAGAGGTACTGGCACTGATTTGAGAGTGATTGTCTAGTGACACGGTTTGAGCATTGAAAACGGTTATACTGCCTGCATCCCCTTTTCCCTCTGTACTGGCCGTGATTTGGGAGTTGTTATCGAGGGTTAATTGTTGGGTGTTAAGGGTGATGTTGCTGAGTTGGGTGGCTACTCCGGTGGGAGCGATCGCTGTAGAAATGGTACTATTATCTAAACTAACGGTATTGGCACTAGGAACAATGATACTGCCTGCACTGCCTGCACCTGTCGTTAAGGCAGAAATTTCTAACCCATCTGCTAAGGTTAAATTCTGGGTAGTGATGTCAATTGTGCCTGCATTGCCGCTTCCTGACGTTTCAACGGCGATTTTTCCTATCCCTCGAATATCCACTGCTTGGGGTGCGCTAATAGCGATGTTTCCCCCGTCTCCTTAGAATCCTGCGGTTATTAGCTGTTTTGAGGGGTCTAAAGGGTCAGCAAGGGGAAGCTGAACTGAACTTACACCGGAAATACTGACAAAATCAGTTGTAGTGATGTGTATGTCGCCACCTTTCCCTTGTCCTCCCGCAATATTGTTGACCTCTCGGAAAACCAATGAACCAATTTCTGAGCCATCTGTTAGCGTAAGCGATCTCGCTTGAAGATGAATGTCACCTCCATTACCAATGCCTCCTAATTCTACATTACTCCGAATAACACCAAGATTAGTCAGTTTAACGAAATCATCAACTTTAATTGAGACATTTCCCGCATTGCCTTGACCGAATGTTCCGGTAGCAAGTGTTGCAAAGTCTTGTATTGTCAGAGACTGAGCTTTGATTGCGACATCTCCACCATTGCCCATAGCTAAATTTATTCCTACATTACTAGAAATACCCGAAAAAGTACCAAAATTTACGCCATTAACTGGGGTAATCGCAAAGCCAGCTACAATAACACTACCCTGCACTTCAACAGAAATATCCCCTGCATCACCCTGTCCCAATGTAGTCGAAGATAGTTGCCCGCCATTATTAATACTAAAAGAACTTGCTTTGAGGGTAATATTGCCAGCACTTCCTGTCGTGCCTACATCTAGCCCTGTAGCAATCTGACTAGAAGAGGGAATAATTATGCCATTTTCCCCAATATAATAGCCTATGCCCTCGATGTTCATCGCACCTGAAACATCAATATTTACGTCTCCTGCTGTTCCTTTTCCGGCTGGCAAGTTATTAAATGCTCGACTGACAAGGGTTTGAATTTGACCACCATTAGTTATAGAAAGGGTATTAGCAGTAATATTGACTTCTTTTCCGTTGCCGACTCCTCCCTCTTCTATAGTATTAAAAACGGCACTGAGAATCCCTTGATTACCTCCATCAATCTTCATGTCTCCATCAACTGTGATGTCAATAATGCCTGTATCCCCTGTTCCAAATGTGCTAGAAGTCAGTATTCCTCCATTGGTTAGAGAAAGGGAATCGGCTTTGAGGGTAATATTGCCAGCACTTCCTGTTGTATTAGGACTAACACTGGTGACAATTCCTGAAGGGAAAAAGTTGCGAATTAGATTCCCTTGTGCATCAAGGGTTGAGATAGAAAAATTCCCCTCTACGAGAATATCTTTAGCTTTGATGGCAATGTCCCCTATCTTACTGGTATCTTGCTGTACAGCATTGAACCCTAAATCACTAATAATTACCCCTCCATTCTTGAGAGTCAGAGAATTATCTACAGTCAAGTTAATTGTGCCTAGATTTCCCGTTGCACCTGAACCAACACCTGTATTAATCTGTGAAGAAGAAAATGAACTAGCGATAGGATTACCCTGTGGATCTAGGATTAAATTCCCCTGTGAGTCTAAGATAGGGGTAAAAAAGAAGCCCTCAACGTTGATATTGTTAGCTTTAACGGTAATATTACCTCCATTTCCTTCTCCGGGAGGATTAACTGTACCATCTTGATTTCGAGTAACTTCTCTGACAAAACTGGTGAGCGCACCGCCACTCGTCAAAGATAAAAAATCTGCTGTAAGATGAATATTCCCTGCATTACCTTTTCCTCCAGTCTCTACATTACTCTGAATCCCGCTATTTGATGCTAGAGTGGCATCTTTCTGTACTTGTATCGTGATATTTCCTGCATTTCCTGTTAATTCATTACTATTTGCTTCTCCTTTTCCCAAGGTACTGGCTAATATCCTAGCCCCATTTTCTAAAGACAAGGAATCCGCCTTAATATTGATATTCCCTCCTCGCCCAGTGGTATTAACACCCAAAGTGCTATTAATTGCGGCAAAATCACTAATAGTAAGGCTATTGTCCGCTTCAATCTTGATATTTCCTCCTATTCCTCTTGCACCTGACTCTATAGGAGAGAAAACTCCAGAGACTAACCTTAGTTGCTCCGAAAAACCGGACAAAGTTATGTCACGAGCTTTTATCGTTATATCACCTCCATTGCCTTCACCTGGTTTGATTACTGTTCCATCAGCAAGTTGAGTCCCCCGAATTCCACTGGTAATTTGACCTCCACCTATTAGTGAGAGTGAATCCGCCATAAAGTTGATATTCCCTGCCTTACCTTTCCCTTCTGACTCTACATTGCTTTGAATCCCGCCACCTGCTAGAGTTGCATTCTGTATTACTTCAATGGTAATATCTCCTGAATTTCCTAACCCAAATGTGCTAGAAGTCAGTCTTCCTCCATTGGTTAGAGAAAGGGAATCGGCTTTGAGGACAATATCACCTGCCCTTCCTGTTGTTCCTACATTTAGGTTAGTGGCAATCTGACTGATACTTGTGACTGGTTTGAGCTTTCCATTTTGATCCACAAAATCAAAAGTACGAACACCATCTAGGGTAACTGCATCACCAACATCAATACTGATTTTTCCTGCATTTCCCTGTCCAGCAAGGAGTTGTATGGGAGTAGTTATGGCTGAATTAACGCCAGACAGTATTTGTGCGCCGTTAGTTAGAGAAAGAGATCCTGCTGTAATATTAATGTTTCCAGCGTCAGCATTAGCACCTGATCCAACATTAGTGACAATACCTGTAGGTCTAAGATCCCCATTAGGTAGTAAAATCGATCCATCTATCTTGATGCTACCTGACAGATTAATATTTACGTCCCCACCATTGGCACGTCCCCAAGTTCGAGTAGATAGTCCCGTAGCATTAGTTGAAGAATTTGTTAAAGAAAGTGAATTAGCGGTAATGTCAATATTTCCCCCTTTTAATTCAGGCGTAAGAGAATGACTTTCGCTTTGAATAGTAATGCCATCTAAAGAAATATCTCCTTGGGTTTTGAGAGTAATATTCCCTCCTAATAAACCAATTGAAGAGATAGTAGAGTTAGGAGATAAATTAATATTATTTTTGGCTAGAAATGTTATATTGCCGCCGTTACCATTGAGCGAGAAACCAATTCCACTAGATGAAATATTGCCATTAACTGAATTAATACCATCTCCTTTTATGGAAATTTCTCCTTTAGAATCAATAGCAACTCTACCCCCACTTGTCCTAAAATCTCCTGTGCTGATTGCTAAGTCTTTAAAAACTCCTCCTAGCGTCGCTGAAACTTGAATATTGCCAGTTAATGTAGAGTTAGGTTGATATTGATTGGTTAAAAAAACTTTTCCAGCTACAGGATTTCTGAGAAAATCGGCAAAAAGAATAGTGCCAATCTTAATATCTGCACTGGTTGGAGAAGGGGTAAAAGTTGGAAAAGTTCCAAGTGTGGGGTTAAAGATACCATTAGAACTATTTGGATTAAAAGGAAAATAATCAAATCGATTAAAGAAAAATCCACCAACAACCGAGGGATCTACCCCTGCTCGTATATCTAACGTCGGTTCAATTCGACCATTAATATTAACTGTCGTTCCATCCGATAGCGTAACGGTTTCTACAATACCATTAACCGGGTCTGCTCCTGTAATCTGCACAAAACCAGGAATCTCTACGCTTCCTGCTGCTAAAATGTGTAGAGAAGTTCCTATATATGAATCAAATTTCACATCTCCTAAAGACCGAATCACTGGATCTTCGGTACTTAATAATCCCCCTAAACTCCCATCCAACTGCTCAATCTGAAAACTTCCCCCACTCCAGTAATGCGAGTCTCCACCTACCGTATTCGCCGAACGTAACACCATATCTCCTCCCGACACCAACCCACTGTCGGGATGATTTAAGGCAAAAATATCAATACTTTGATTTCCTTGAACCAATAAATCCCCCACTGCCGCCGCCACAAACGGATTCGTCACCGTATCCCGAATCTGTACAGTATTTAACCCCTGTAGCGTCAAATCTCCACCTGCAAACAGTTGTCCCTGTAAATCCAAATTCCCTGCTGCCAGCGTCAAATCCTTACCAACCGCTAAATTCCCCCGATTGATAATATTGCCTGCCTGATTTGCCACCTGATTGAAAAACAATACCCCTGGACTCACCGACAGTAAATTACTTTTATGAGGTTCTGTCGCACTAAAAAAGCCATTTTCTCCCAACTTAATCCCATTTGCTGTCGTCGCAAAAAATGACCCCTGAATATCTAAACTCGCATTCGCCCCAAAAACAATCCCACTAGGATTAATTAAAAATAAATTCGCACCTCCCAACACCCCCAACCGCCCTAAAATGTGCGACGCATTGCCCCCCGTCACGCGAGAGAGGATGTTTTCAATCCCCACAGGATTACTAAAATAAACCCCTCTCCCTTCTCCCACATTAAACTCTAAAAAACTATGAAATAGGTTACTTCCCCGCAGCGCCCCGCCATCAATGCGTTCCCGCAGTTGGTCAAGATTCGTAATAACAGAACTCTCTGCCCCTAGTGTATTATCGGGAATGACTTGAGCTAAGGTAAAAGATTGAGGACAGGCAATTATCCAAGCTCCCATCAAATAGGGACACACTTGCCAAAACTTCTGCATTACTGTCTACCTCACGCCATTTTCAAGTTAACTGCACCGCGATTCTACCGCAAACGGCTCAACCGTTCCATAAAAATTGCCAAAATATTTCAGGTATCAGAGGTTAAGTCTGCTAAAATCACTAAAATTTTGGCTTTGAGGTGGGGTAAATCTCTCTCAACCACATTCCAAAGCTCATCTAAATCTATCCCCATATAATCGTGAATCAATACATCTCTAAACCCTGCAATTCTGCGCCAAGGTACATCAAGGATATGTTTGCCTTAAATGCAACGAAAGTCTTTTAACGGCTTCTCCAATTACTTCAAAACTGCGAATGACTCCATCTTGAATCAAAAGTGACCGAAAAAAAGCGTCCTGTCCCTCTTGAGTATAAGTTTGAATACGCTCAATTCGTTCAAGAATATCTTGTAAGTAGAGGGAGTCATCTGTCACAGGGGGATTGCCTCATTCAGAATGCGATCGCGCCAAATGTCCCTCAGTCCTCTAAGATTAGCGACATCAACTTTTCTCCCTAAAAGATCTTCTAAATCTTGAATCAGTGCCACCCGATCTAACAAACTTCGTCCTGGTTCCATTTCTACCAGAAAATCCACATCACTCCCAGATTTTGCCTCTCCCCGCGCTACAGAACCAAATATCCGCACATTTGAGGCTCCATGTCTAGCTGCCAGATTGAGAATTTCAGAGCGCTTTTCTTGAAGTAACTGATTAATTGTCATAGCAAACTTTCGCTTATTGACTGCTATATTCTGATTCTATCGAAAAACGAGGCAAAAGTTCCATAAAAATTGTCAGACAGTCATTGGTCACAGGGATAGTCTTCAAAATCATCACTCAATGATAAAATAGCCATAAATAGCAAAAATTGTTAGGAGTTAAAGCAATTCCCACAGCAGAACAACAGTTAACCTGCTTTATCTTAAGCTATTGGGCAACCAAAATGTATTTGCCTGTTTATATAATTCGTATCGATGAAAGAACCAAAAATATCTTTTTTCTCGCAGGCGAAGAACATGAAATTGTCATTTTTTCTAATGGACGTTGGAGGTATGTCTAATGAAATCAAAATTTGAAATGATGAGTCGCGAGGAATTACGAGCTTATATTCTTGAACATAGAGAAGATGAGGAAGCTTTTCAACTGTATCTGGATAGAGTTATGGCTGAACCTGGGGAAATTTATCCAGCACCACAAACCATTGACGATCTCAATAATTTCCCACAGCTTTTGAATAAGCATCGCCGTAATAAGAAAGAAAAATGATAATTTCGAGTTGGTATTACACACCTACTCTAGATATAGCCTAAGAGAGAGGGCTGAACAGTGTTCAGCCCCTACGAATGGTTTACCGGCGTAAGTTTTAGTAGTAATAACAAAATTCTTCGTAAACTCCATTGGAGTAAATTACCCATTCGCAATAAGCAGCCGCCAGTTCCATCTCATGACTAGATTGATAAACTTTTGAGTTTTGTTCATCTTGAGTTGGAAAGGTAGGGTTAGGATTGATAACATCCCTTAATTGAGTCGCCGCCTGAGCAGCAGAAACATTGATTAAAGCTAAAGAAGCAGTAGTTACAGCAGCCGTAATTAATTTAAACATGATCGATTCCTCGCAGGTGTCTGAGTTGTCAAGAACGGAGAAAGAACATCTAAAATCATTCATTTGTCTTTCTATACTTATTAGAATAAACCGATAAACCTTGAAAAACATTAACGGTTTCTGCTAACTTTATGCCAAAACGAGCCATCAGAATTGCCAGAAACTGCAAGCTAAAAATTTAAGATGGGTTGCCAGGTTCAAAAAGGTTGATATTGCAGGGAAAAGTAAAAACCATTCTCTTGCAGAGAATTTTCCTGATTTTGGACAGAAATTAAGGGAATCCCATAATCTAGACGCAGACTTAAATTCGAGCCAATTAACCAACGCATCCCTAATCCTAATCCCACCAGAGTTGAAGGATCGGGATTGGGGAGGAGATTATTCCAACCCGTTCCCACATCGATAAACGGCGTTAGTTGCAAGACACTCGGATCGCTTGTTAAAGGAATGCGGATTTCAACTGAAGCGAAAATCCCATTATCTGTGAGCAGTTGATTTTGCGGATAACCTCGAACGCTATCAATCCCTCCGAGGGAAAACTGTTCTAACGGTAACAACGCATCGGGAGTCAGTTGAGTATCGATGCGACCAAGCAGTAAAATTCTGGGAGATAACTGTTGCACCCATTGAAATTGTCCCTGCCAGGAAAAAAACTGTCCATCCAGTCCAAAACTGAACTGCGATCGCATCGCTATCACACGGCGGGGATCTCGTTTTACTCATTCTTGAAAAAACCGTAGCACGGTTAAATCGGTTTCGCCATTTTCAGCCGCAATCGAGAAGGAGAAGGGTTCACCCAGTAAAAAAGTTTGTTCTTGGCGTAAATCTAAGAGCAGTCCTAGAGCTACTTCTTCTTCTGGGGTTTTTAGGACAGGTTGGCGAAAATTAAAAGATAGAGTTTCACTATTGCTATCAATATCAAAATTGGCAAAAGGTTCTTCAATAATCCCACTGGTACTGTTATAATAGCGTACGCCGACCGTTCCATCCATTGCGTTAATCGGAACATCGTAGCGAATGTCATAAAAGTCGAGTCCTTCAGTTTTAGCGTATTCAGCATAAAAGCGATCGCCCCAACCCACTAGATTATCATGACTGATAGAGATACTGCCTTCAATCGAACCAATACTCCAGGGCAACCGCATACGTTTCTTAACAATTGGAAAGTGATGGATAGGGGATGTGCTGAAGTAGGATAATCCAGAGTATCTAAGGAAATCTAGCCATGTCAACAGCTTCTAGCCCCACAGCCCTGATTGAGACTTATTTC
>JBGTNM010000460.1:0-6039 GCA_041743025.1 Microcystaceae cyanobacterium | reverse complement strand
CAGTAGAGTTTGCAGTTGATGATATAAGCGGGAGGTTCGCATGGTTTATCTGTTAAGTGTGGTAACTTTTACAGTAAACTGAAAACGCTCTTCTACCAAGGGTTGAGCCTCCCTTCTCCTCTACTTTTGTCAGTCAATCAGATTTGCCCTCACCATGCCGGAAGAGCCCTATGCCGTCGCTGAGTACGTCCTTTTTCTTTCACTCGACCAACATACTTAGCTAATCCTTGCTCTTTAACAAGTTCTCCCGATAAAGTCACCTGAGTATAGGCTAAAGTTATCAGTAAAATCAGGCTCATTAAGCGTTTATCTGTGAGTTGAGATATCTTCTAAATTATAGCCTCCGCTTTTAAAATCTCTGAACATTTCTTCTATCCCCCATCGTTTTTGATAACTTTTCAGAGCTTCATCAAGATATTCATTTTTCTTCAGTCTTAGACAAAAATAGGTCTTGCTTTGACTCTTTAACCATTTAGCTAAGTCTACTGAACAAAACTCTCTATCTCCTAAAACAACTTTTTTATAGTCTTTTAATGACGGCAGAATTCGACTGAGTATCTCTTCTTGTGTGGCCGCATCACTATTCCCTTGGTGAGTTCTGATATACTTTAATATAATCGGCAACCAAAGGGCTTCTAGGGTTAAAATTGGCAAGTCTAAAAATCTCTGTGGTTTTCGCCGACGACTTGCTAATAAGATGGGGGAGGGAAATTTATTGGATAACTCTTCTAACCTGACCCACCGATAGCTCTGGAGCAATTGTACGAGAATTGATACCATTAAATATTGCATCTTATTCAGTTGCGTGACTAGATGTTTCTGATAGTTTTCTGGTAACATTTAATTAATTCTCTCTGAAGTTGCTATTTGGGCAACTTCTTTTTTACCATACTTAGCTCAACTTATGTCCTGATAAGCCTTTGACCCTTCTTTGTCACCCCGTCAGGCCATGAACAAGGAGATTATCAAGGAGCAATTGAAGCTTATACACAAGTTTTAGAAATTGATCCTAATAATCAGGAAGCTTACAAAGGAATTTTCAAAACAAGTCTACTGGATAGGCATCGACCACAGCCTAATCGTTTCGTCGGCACTGCCACTAACAAGCATCTGTCCATCGCGACTGAAAACCAGTGACCACACGGATTTGTCATGTCCTGTCAGATTAGCTAACAGCTTCCCTGTTGAAGGTTGCCAAAGCTTGAGTGTCGTATCGTAACTGCCACTCGCCAGATATCTACCATCAGGACTGAAAGCAACCGACCAAATGGCTCTCGAATGCCCTTGTAAGGTGCGTTTCGCTTGAAAAGTTGCTATATCCCACAGTTTAATCGTTTTGTCGGTACTGGCACTGGCAAGCGTTTGAGCATCAGGAGAGAAAGCAAGCGATCGCACACTCCCTTGATGACCTGTTAAGGTTTGACGGACGGTTCCCTGATTGGGGTTCCAAACCCGAATAGTACCGTTTTCATTGCCACTAACCAAGGTTTGGCTGTCGGGACTCCATGCTAATGAACGAACCCATTCCCCATCCCAAAGTCGGCGAAGGTGCTTTCCCGTTGATAAATTCCAAATACAAATGCTTCGGTCAGCACTACCACTCGCCAGATATTTACCGTCGGGACTGATAGCCACAATATCAATATCAGCGTTGTGACCCGCTAGCGTGTGCAGGAGTTTCCCCGTTGCTGGATTCCAGATTTTGACGCGGTTATCCCAACTTCCACTGACTAATTTTTGACTGTCGGGACTAAAAGCGAGGGATTTGACAGCATCGTTATGTGCTTGAATCGAGTGCAATAAGGTTTTGGTCGGTAAATGCCAAATATTGATGACTTTGTTGTAGTTGCCACTCGCCAAATACTGTCCGTCGGGACTCAGCGCAACGGCATAAACCCAGGTAGTGTTGCCTTTGAAGGTATAAAGCAGCTTTGAGGAAGTTGAAGGGGAGACTGAACTAACAGCAGATAAAGGTTCACGCTGGGAACAACTATAACTACCCAGAACAAAAGCTACACTCGACAAGGCGACAGCAATGGCAGATTTTTTGAGTATGAACTTGTTTTGCTTCATAAAATGCTCTTTTTTGCCATAAATTAATTTATTATTGTCAAACAGGGGCTTTTTCCGGTAGCTTGGGGCGAGAAGCAGTCTTTTGAGCTTTCTGTTTTTGGTTGCGGCGTTCAATCCAACGACGAACCAAGTAAAGGATATTGAAAGCAACAATTCCCACAATGCCAATCGGCGTTAAAAAACTCCAGTGACCAGACATTTTGTCCCAAACGTGCCAAGTTAATAGAAACATTGCCAGGTAAGTCAAACTGTGCAGCCGCTTCCAATTTTTCTTAAGACGCTTGACACTCCAATCGTTAGAAGTAATCGCTAAAAGGGTAAAGATGATAAAGGTAGACACGCCTTGAATGTAAATCCAAGAGGTTTTGAGATCGAATAAATCTAAATCTCGCTTCTTGACCAAAAAGTATCCATGAATGACAGCACAAATAAAAGCAAAAATGCCGATTATTCTTCTGTTTTTTAGTAAATATTTGGGGACTTCTGTCTGTTTAGTTTGCGGAAAGACAATTCGCAAAATGGTCGGCAGTAAAGTTAAAATATACAAGGCCAAGGCGATAAATCCCATTTGATTAGCCAGAGGAGCCGGATCGAACGTCATCATTGTCAATCTCCTTTAAATCTTTCAACAAATTAAAAATAAGGGAATCAGTGGAAACGACAATTAAGCTTTTACGTCAACTTTGACAAAAGTATTAATCAGCATTAATACTTTTTATTCAAGCGAGCAGAAAAAGTGTTTAATCAGCTTTCGCTTTTAATCTGTATTTAGTATGTCTTATGTTTTAAAATATGCCCATCGAATTTTAGGATCTTAACTAAAAAATTAAGTTAAATATTTTTTGAATTATCAGCAATTTTTCAAAGGAAATTTTGACTTAAATTGACACTACACCTAAGACAATGTAAATTCCGCACAAATTTATTGACAATCATTTTTAGTTGAGTCCAATCAATTTTCCTCTCGTTCATTGATGGGTCTTCTAGGGCGATCGCTTGACGAGAAGTTGAATAAACGAGAAAAATACTTGACAAAAGCTCGTAAATATGTATCTATTCAACCGCAAAAACAATTTCGTCAAAATGTAAAAACTATCTTAAGATTACAAGGTAAGGCAATTAACTTTTCTGACAATGGGCAACCATACCGGAGTTGCCTCTACTGACAAAACCCCATAAATCGAAATAGATAGGAGGATATTTATGGCGCTCGTCCCTATGCGGCTGCTCCTTGATCACGCGGCAGAAAATGGATATGGAATTCCTGCATACAATGTTAATAACATGGAGCAGATCCTATCCATCATGCAGGCTGCTAATGAAACCGATAGCCCCATTATTTTACAAGCCTCTCGCGGTGCTCGCAGTTATGCAGGCGAAAACTTTTTACGTCACCTAATTCTGGCTGCTGTGGAAACCTACCCTCACCTTCCCATTGCCATGCACCAAGATCACGGTAACAGTCCTGCTACTTGCTACTCAGCAATCCGCAACGGCTTTACTAGCGTCATGATGGATGGTTCATTGGAAGCCGATGCGAAGACCCCTGCTAGCTTTGAATATAATGTGAACGTCACGGCTGAGGTCGTCAAAGTTGCTCACGCTGTCGGTGCTAGCGTAGAAGGAGAACTCGGTTGTTTAGGTTCTCTCGAAACGATGAAAGGCGACAAAGAAGACGGTCACGGTTTTGAAGGGAGTCTAAGCAAAGAGCAATTGCTCACCGATCCCGACGAAGCGGTAGAATTCGTTGAGCGTACCCAAGTAGATGCGCTAGCAGTCGCGATTGGAACCAGTCACGGTGCTTACAAGTTCAGCCGTAAGCCGACTGGTGAAATCCTCGCTATCAGCCGCATTGAAGAAATTCACCGCCGTCTGCCTAACACCCATCTCGTCATGCACGGTTCCTCCTCCGTTCCCAAAGAGTGGATTGACATGATTAACGAGAATGGTGGTCAAATTCCTGAAACCTATGGGGTTCCCGTCGAAGAAATCCAAAAAGGCATCAAGAGTGGCGTTCGCAAAGTCAACATCGACACCGATAACCGCTTAGCTATCACGGCAGCTATTCGTGAAGCCGCCTTTAAAGATCCTTCTAACTTTGACCCCCGTCACTTCCTCAAGCCTTCTATTAAGTACATGAAACAAGTCTGTGCCGAACGCTATCAGCAGTTCTGGTCGGCTGGCAACGCAGGCAAAATCAAGCAAATGACGCTCGAAGAATATGCCGCTAAATACGCGAAAGGCGAACTCGCTGCTACTTCCAAAAAAGCAGTGACTGTCTAAGATTTAGTCTAGACGCAACCTTTCACGATTATTACATCATTAACGTTTCTGGGTAGCTGCTATCAGTTACCCAATTTTAATTTGTAGGGGCGCATCGCGTGCGCCCGATCACCGTATCGCATTATGAGTTTTCTCTTTCTCTCCAAATTAATTCCTTTATTTTTCTATCCTTTAGGAATTGTCACCATCTTGCTAATTATCGCTTGGATAATGGCGTGGCGGGAATCATCAAAGGTACAATTGCCGATTGCGATCGCCTTGGGAGTTATTCTAATTTTTAGTAATGGATGGGTCAGTAATCGATTAATTCAATCTTTGGAATGGCAACATCTTCCTTCTGAAACATTACCCACTGCGGATGCAATTGTCCTTCTCGGTGGTGCGACGAAATCGGCAATTCAACCCCGTCCGATGGTGGATATTAATGAACAAGGCGATCGCGTTCTTTATGCTGCTAAATTATACCAAGAAGGCAAGGCTCCTTTAATTATTGCGGCGGGGGGACGTATTGAGTGGTTAGGGAGTAAACAACAGCAACCGGAAGCGGCAGATATGGCGCAACTGCTCGAAATGATAGGTATTCCGTCAGAAGCGATTATTCAAGAACCTAAATCGCTCAATACCTATGAAAATGCCGTTAATGTTCAAAAAATACTCGACCAAAGGAACTTAAAAACGATCTTGCTAGTCACCTCAGCCATGCATATGCCGCGATCGCTCTCTATCTTTCAACATCTACAAATTAACACAATTCCCGCACCGACAGATTTTTTGGTCAGCCAAGGCGAGTTATCATCTGAAAATATCAGTTTTGGAGCGATTCTCCTCAATTTTATACCGGATGCTGGACGTTTGGCGAAAACAACTCAGGCATTAAAAGAATATATTGGGATGGTAATTTATCGCTTGAAAGGATGGCGCTAGTTCAATGAGCAGTTAACAATTAACAGCTATCAATGCTTTACCTATCGTTAAATTTGGTTATAAATTTTGTCTTCTTCACTATAATCAGAGAAAAATTGCTCTACTGCTAAACGTGACCAATCAGTATTTTCTTCTACTTCTGTTTGTGAGATTTCATTAACTAAAATAATCACTCTCACTTCTTGGTTAGGGGGTAAGTTTTCGAGTAGTATTTCAGAATATTCTAATTTTCCATCAGATGTAATTCTGGCTTTAAATTCGTAAGCTTTCATGGTCTTGATTGATCAACTGTCAGGTTATGTAATTTCATTTTAACAATTCAACCTACTGCTTTCTACATAATCCCCCAAAAATGCCGCAATATCCGCCACAAATTAGAAAACGGCAAGAGAATCAACCCTAACACCCTTTGTAACCAACCAACGCGACGGCGTTAAGAACTGCGCTGTGCTTGCATGGTGGCATAAGTATTCACAATCATTTTGGTATTAGGATGATTTTCCCCTAATACTCTACGACAAATAGCGATCGCTTCTAAATAGAGGGGTTCGGCAGCTTCGTAGCGTCCTTGGGAGTAGTAGAGGTTAGCTAAATTTTGGAGGAAAGTAGCAACATTGGGATTGTTATCTCCTAAAAGGCGTTTATATAGGTCTAAAGCTTCTAAATAGAGGGGTTCGGCGGCTTCGTAGCGTCCTTGGGAGTAGTAGAGGTTAGCTAAATTGTTTAGGGAAGTAGCAACATGGGGATTGTTATCTCCTA
>JBGTNM010000459.1:0-17522 GCA_041743025.1 Microcystaceae cyanobacterium | reverse complement strand
TGCTGGCATTAAGTTACGCTATTAACTTACTACTTATCCGCTATTATAATCCCCCAAGAAAATCATGAGGAATATTGGTAGATAGATAGAAGGTATTTATACTCCTCTACCTCTACTTTGTAACAAATTGTAACAGTTTTTGCCTAGCGTCCCAATCGAGCGCAAAGCTAGAAATAGAGAGATAGGTAAACTGTCCCGAACTTTGGGGATATTAGGAGGAAAGATGGGGATCGCCACAATCAACCCAGCCACCGGAGAAGAACTCAAGACCTTTGAAGCTTTAACACCCGCCGAAATTGAAGACAAACTTGCCCTCGCCGAGGCGACCTTTAGAACCTACCGGAAAACGCCATTAACTCAACGTAGTGAATGGCTCAACCGTGCTGCTGACATTTTAGAGCGGGACAAGCGCAAACTTGGGGAAATTATGACCCTAGAAATGGGTAAAACCCTCAAAAGCGCGATCGCTGAAACGGAAAAATGTGCTACTGTGTGCCGCTACTACGCCAAAAACGCCGCCGATTTTCTTAAAGACGTGCCTGCTACTAGCGATGCGAGCCGGAGTTTCGTGCGCTATCAGCCGTTAGGGATTATTTTGGCAGTCATGCCTTGGAATTTCCCGTTTTGGCAGGTATTTCGCTTTGCTGCCCCCGCTTTGATGGCGGGAAACGTCGGCATTCTCAAACACGCTTCCAACGTCCCTCAATGTGCTTTAGCCATTGAAAGTATTTTGCGAGAAGCAGGCTTTCCTGAAGGTGCATTCCAAAGCTTGCTCATTGGTGCGTCTCAGGTAGAAGCGATTATTAATGACGATCGCGTTAAAGCTGCAACCCTTACAGGTAGCGAACCTGCCGGCATGAGCCTGGCCTCGGCAGCCGGCAAACAAATCAAAAAAATGGTTTTGGAATTGGGGGGAAGCGATCCGTTTGTCGTCCTCGCCAGTGCCGACATTGAAGCCGCCGCCGCTACTGCCGTCACCGCTAGGCTGTTGAATAACGGTCAATCGTGTATCGCTGCCAAGCGGTTTATTGTGGTCGAATCAGTAGCCGATCACTTTGAGCAACTCATGGTCGAAAAATTCAAAGCCTTAAAAGTGGGCGATCCGATGTCAGAAGAGACAGATATTGGCCCCCTAGCCACCCCTGGCATTCTGCTCGACATCGACCAACAAGTGCAGGCAACCGTCGCTAAAGGCGCGAAGGTTCTGGTAGGAGGCCGCCCACTGAGCGATCGCCCTGGCAACTTCTACCTGCCGACGATTTTAACCGATATTCCAGCCGATTCCCCTGGTTACAGCGAGGAATTCTTCGGGCCGGTTGCCCTTCTCTTTCGAGTGAAAGATCTAGACGAAGCCATTAACCTAGCCAACAGCACGAACTTTGGCTTGGGGGCGAGCGGCTGGACGAACGATCCCGCCGAAGCGGAACGCCTGATTGAGGAGATGGAAGCGGGGGCCGTGTTTATCAACGGCATGGTCAAATCTGACCCGCGCCTGCCTTTTGGGGGAATCAAGCGATCGGGTTACGGTCGCGAGTTAGGGGTTGAGGGCCTGCGCGAATTTGTCAATGTCAAAACTGTCTGGATTAAGTAGAAATACTTAAAAAAGTAGCGAGCCGATGAGGAACAATATTCGTTACAGTGGAAATAAGAACAATTGAAATACTCCCGAAGGATCGCCTCAAAATAGTAGCCGAATTCTTCGGGATCGATGATCTAAAAACACTTTATAGAGAAGCCTATCGAGCTTGGGGAAGCAGGTAATGGGGGAATTAACAACAGCCGACTTACTGGTTCAATGTTTAGAAAATGAGGGAGTCGAATACATTTTCGGACTGCCGGGAGAAGAAAACCTTCACGTATTGGAGGCACTCAAAAACTCCTCGATTCAATTTATCACCACCCGCCACGAACAAGGAGCCGCTTTTATGGCGGATGTTTACGGGCGGTTGACGGGTAAAGCAGGGGTATGTCTCTCGACCTTGGGGCCGGGGGCAACCAACTTGATGACAGGGGTAGCGGATGCCAACCTAGATGGCGCACCTTTGGTAGCGATTACCGGACAGGTGGGAACTGACCGTATGCACATCGAATCTCACCAATACCTGGATTTGGTGGCTATGTTCGCGCCTGTCACCAAATGGAACAAGCAAATCGTCCGTCCCAGTATCACCCCAGAGGTGACGCGCAAAGCCTTCAAACTGGCGCAAAGTGAAAAGCCGGGGGCGGTTCACATCGACTTGCCGGAAAACATTGCCGCCATGCCGGTCAATGGCAAACCTCTCTCACGGGACAATCAAGAAAAAACCTATGCTTCTTACCGTAGTCTAAATGCGGCAGCAATGGCGATTTCTAAAGCTAAAAATCCCTTGATTTTAGCAGGAAATGGGACTATTCGAGCGAAGGCTAGCGAAGCATTGACCGAGTTTGCTACGACTTTGAATATTCCCGTGGTCAACACCTTCATGGGGAAAGGGACAATTCCCTACACCCATCCTCTCTCCTTGTGGACGGTAGGATTGCAACAGCGAGACTTGATTACCTGTGCTTTCGAGCAAAGTGATCTGGTGATTGCGGTGGGGTATGACTTGATCGAATATTCGCCCAAACGCTGGAATCCCGACGGCAGCAAGTCCATCATTCACATTGGCATGATGTCTGCCGAAATCGACAGTAGTTACATTCCTTTGGTTGAAGCCGTCGGGGATGTTTCCGACTCGTTGATGGACATTCTCAGGCGGGCTGACCGTCAAGGGAAATCGACCGCTGTTGCGGCAGGACTGCGGGCCGAGATTGTCGCTGACTACGAATACTACGCCCATGATGACGGTTTCCCGGTTAAACCGCAGAAAATTGTCTACGACTTGCGGCAGGTCATGGGGCCTGAAGATATCGTCATTTCTGATGTCGGGGCCCACAAAATGTGGATGGCCCGCCACTACCATTGCGATCGCCCCAAGACCTGCCTAATCTCCAACGGATTTGCGGCGATGGGCATTGCCATTCCGGGTGCGATCGCGGCTAAACTTGTCCATCCTGATAAAAAAGTGGTGGCAGTAACGGGTGATGGCGGCTTCATGATGAACTGCCAAGAGTTAGAAACGGCCTTGCGAGTGAAAACGCCTTTTGTCACCTTAATCTTTACGGATAACGGCTACGGGTTGATTGAATGGAAACAACTCAGTCAATTTGGCAAATCGTCTTTCATCCGCTTTGGCAATCCCGATTTTGTCAAGTTTGCTGAAAGCATGGGACTCAAAGGCTATCGGATAGAATCTGCTCAAGATCTCATTCCTACGCTCAAAACCGCCCTCGAACAAGACGTTCCCGCCGTGATTGACTGTCCGGTGGACTATGGCGAAAACCTCCGCTTCTCGCAAAAATCGGGCGATCTAAGCTGTCAGATTTGGGAATAAAAAGTAGGGTGGGCATTGCCCACCTTATTTTATTAATTTTCTTTCAGGACTTACGCAAAATGAAATTACAAACACTATCTATTGAGGGAGGTGGGCAATGGAGGGGCTGTGGGCGGAATTACTTCCGCTTTATATTAACCACAAAGGCACAAAGACACAGAGAGAAGCTTTGGCAACCAGTCTAGCTGAAGTTTTTTTAAATGTCGAGCTTGTCAAAATAAGTCAAGCCAAGTCCAAATAAGTCAAAGAAATAGTTACAAAAAAAGTTTTCTATTTTGGAATTAATTAATAGGCTAAGGTAAGATACAGATGAATAGCGATCGCAAAATTATTCCCGCTTTCAATTAAAGCTATTTTTGGATTGCTGATAAGTAAAGCGACCACACAAATAACTAGCAAAAAATAGTAGAATGCGTTCTAAACGCATCCTACTGCTAAAAATGATAGAGAATAAAAGAAAGTGATTGCCTATCATTGGAGAATCTAAAGCGATGACACGATTAACCGTTAAGGATTTAGAACAATTCCAAGCAGAACATCCTGACCATCAAATGGAATTAGTAGAGGGGGAAATTATTGTTATGAGTCCATCAGGATTGCAATCAGATGAAGTTGCCGCAGAAATTGTCAGGCTTTTAGGTAACTGGGTTCGTCCCCGCAAGTTGGGAAGGGTAGCGGCTATCCTTCAGGATGGGGACATTCTCACCGTACCAGATGTCTTACCTGGTTGGGAATTGCCAGTTTCTGAAATTTGGGCCCCCGCATTTGAGTAACTTTTAAATAAACTCAAAATTGTGGACTAAAAAAAGACGATCGCTCTAACAGATCGCCTTTGATTAAATAGGGAATTAAAAGCCTAAACAGTGGCTAATTGAGGTTGGGGACGCTTGCTGTTGCGAACGCCTTCAATCGCCTCAGCATAGCTAGGGGCTTTAAATACTGCTGAACCTGCGACAATAGCGTTTGCACCGACTTCTAGGACTTGCCAAGTGTTAGCGGGTTTCAAACCACCATCGACTTCAATCCAAGGATCGAGTCCTTTTTCGTCGCAGATCTGACGCAGCTTTTGAATTTTAGGAACGACGGCATTAATGAAACTTTGACCACCAAAACCGGGGTTAACGCTCATTATCAGCACTAAATCGCACAGTTCCAGGACGTATTCAATAAAATCTAACGGTGTTGAAGGATTGAGTACCACTCCTGCCTGTTTGCCCAGTTCCCGAATTTGGCATAAAGTACGATGGAGGTGGGGAGAGGCGTTGTGTTCTGCGTGGACAGAGATAATATCTGCGCCAGCATTGGCAAAGTCAGCTACATATTTCTCCGGTTCGACGATCATCAGGTGAACGTCGAGAGGTTTTTTGGTGTAGGGGCGAATCGCTTCGACAATTAGGGGCCCGATGGTAATATTGGGAACAAAGCGACCGTCCATCACGTCTACGTGAATCCAGTCTGCACCAGCCTTGTCTACGGCTTGAATTTCATCGCCTAAACGGCTGAAATCTGCCGATAAAATAGAAGGGGCGACAACAATGGGTTTAGTGGAATGGCTCATGACTTGCGTTCTTCTCCCAGGCTCGTTTGGTAACAATCTTAACAAAGTATTAAGTTTTTTTTAGATTTTTATTGTATCCCTAAGTAGAACACAGCGATCGCTTATTCCTTTGTTTGGCTAACGTTGCGATCGCGCCATTGCGACAACTTGTTAACTACCCAACTGAGAATCGCTCCCATAAACAGAATAGCAATTGCTGGGTTAAAAAGAGGTTGCCACAGCTTTAACCACCATTCCCAGCCTAGCGGAACGTCTACGGATTTGCCAACGACAGCAACGGCAAACCAGAAAAAGCCCAAAAGCACGAGGAAAACATCGGCAACTAGTAAGCGATTGAGCCAAGTGAGAAAGGTTTCTTTCATGGGTTAATAAATTCTACACTAAGTAACCTATTGTACACTCCAGATATAGTACTCTAAAACAGTTTATTTCGATAACACTTAATTACTCTGTGAAGTAATATTAGCTAGCCAAGCTGAGGCAATATTTTCCCAAGTTTCATGTTTAGCAATCTCTTGAAACTGTCGGCGTAAATTTTGCAACTGCTCTGGTTTTTTAAGAAATTCAACAATTTTCCCAGCGACTAATTCTTGGGTTTCCTGCTGATAAGGATTGCCAGGAACTTTAATACAATAATCTTTTTCGGCTAGTGCAGCATAATCGGTTGTTACAGGAACGCATCCTACTAATGCTGACTCTCGCACCGAGATACAATCGGTTTCTTGAAAAGTGCAGGCATAATAATGAATGGTGGATGTTGATTTTTCTCTAACTAATTCGTCAACCCCTATCCTGCCACATTCTATAATGCCAGGTTGTTCCATTGATTTTTTCATTTTTCGTACCCAAGCAGGAGTACCAATGATGTTTTCATCATCTGAAGTTGGATGTTTTATTGCAGGAAATCCGTAGTAAATATATAAAGTCGCTTGGGGAATTTCTCGTTTAATTATTGGCCAGCCATAGGTTAGCATTCTCTCTAAGCCTCTATTGTAACTAGAAGCATAGATGAGTTTGTAGGGAGCTTTGGGATTGTCACGCCAAGCAGCATAATTGCTTTCAACACCATTGGGAAGGAGACAAATTCTAGCATCCTCTATTTTGGGGAGTATTGTTTGATGATATTGCGATCGCACAAAAATTTTATCAAATTTAGCAAGTTTATCTTCGGTGACTTGTTCTGGCAGCAGCATTTCTTGGAGTTCTAGCCAAATTCGATTAGCTTTTGTTTTCGGGTAGAGAATCCAAGGATACCGCCAGATAATTAGCGTGTCAAAAGTATCATATTGATTGAATTTTGAGTGGTGGAGGTAGGTTACACCTTCATAAATTCCTTCTGCTTGGCTACAGCTATTATAAACCGTAACTTGATAGCCTAATTTAACCCATTCCCTTGCTAAATTAATGACAGCTAACTCCGACCCTCCCAACCCTGTTTTTAAATCGAGCGGACTCCAATCATAGTGAGGGTAAGGAGTCGTTCCTGCATAAAAAACAATAGATTTATCCGGCCAAATCTTGGAATTAAACTGATTGCCCAGATTCCGAAATTTTCGTGTTATTTTAGATTTTAGTTGATTCATCATCCTGATACTTAATGGCTTGTTAATAAACTCTGAGATTGTTCAGAATTAACCAATAGTAGCTATTCGGATAAAGCTCTTGCCTCTAACTTTTGGATGATAAATTAGGAAACCCCCTATAAGGTCTTAGCTTATTTTCATTGATGACCTCGCTTTCTTGATAGCGTTAATTCTTTTTTAGCTAAAAAGCTATTTTTTCAAGGCTGATGAAGTCATCGGTACTCCGGCTGTAAAAGCCGGAGTACCGATGACTCAGGAAAAATTCAGCTAGCTTTCAAATTCGTGTGAAATAATATAAATAGAAATGTTAAGTTACGTGAACAATCGCTATGGTCTTATTCGGATTTGGCAAAAAAGCTTCCCTGCTTTCCCCCCAGGAGGCATTACCCGGACGGGATGAAGTTATGTCCGTTCCCGCTAACCATTATGTGTTAGGCAATCGCCTTAAACCACCTTTCCCCAAAGGCATGGAATTGGCTATGTTTGGTATGGGCTGTTTTTGGGGTTCAGAGCGTAAATTCTGGCAATTAGAGGGTGTCTATAGCACCTCTGTCGGTTATGCGGCAGGCTACACTCCCAACCCCACTTACCAAGAAGTCTGTACAGGAATGACGGGACACAATGAAGTCGTGCGTGTCGTCTACGATCCCCTTCATATTAGTTACGAACAGTTGCTAAAAACCTTTTGGGAAAATCACGATCCTACCCAAGGAATGCGTCAAGGCAATGATGCAGGAACGCAGTATCGTTCGGGAATTTACGTCTATTCTGACGAACAACTGGATCTGGCAGAAATGTCTCGCGATGCCTATCAAAAAGCTCTCAATGAGTCAGGATATAGCCAGATTACCAGCGAAATTCTCGACGCGCCTGAATTCTACTACGCTGAACCGACGCATCAACAATACCTTGCTAAAAATCCTGGTGGATATTGTGGATTAGGGGGAACCAATGTAAGCTGTCCTATCGGTTTGAATATCAATTCATAGTTAAGATGTAGCGATTGTCTTGAAAGTCAAGTTTCTCGTCACCAGAAATTGACCTCTTCAAGCGATCGCTTTGTATTCGCGGTTTGCGCTTTACAGTTGGGACAATTTCTACAGGACTACCAAACCATGCTAGAAAACATCACTCGCGCCCTTCAATTTGAGTTCATGCAAAATGCCTTACTAGCAGGATTGCTAGTCAGTATCGCCTGTGGCATTATTGGCACGTTTGTTGTCGTTAACCGCATTGTTTTTATCAGTGGTGGTATCGCTCATGCTGCTTATGGCGGCATTGGGTTAGGATACTTTTTTCAGTTTAATCCCGTTTGGGGCGCGATCGCTTTTTCGGTGGTGGCGGCGTTGGGGATGGGATGGGTTAACCGCAAAACTCAACAGCGTGCTGATACTATTATCGGGGTAATGTGGGCGATCGGCATGGCGATTGGCGTTATTTTTATTGATTTAACTCCAGGGTATAAAGCAGAACTAATGAGTTATCTATTCGGCAGTATTTTGAGCGTCCCTAAAATAGATTTAATGATTATGGCGGGGTTAGATATAACGGTTGCTGCCATTGTTGTCCTCTTTTATAAAGAACTGCTGGCAATTTCTTTCGATCCTGTTTTTGCTGTGACGCGCAATGTTCCGGTTGATGGATTGTACCTGTTGCTAGTCGGTGCGATCGCGCTTACAGTAGTCACAGTCATGCAAGTCGTCGGACTGATTTTGGTGATTGCTTTGCTGACTATCCCTGCTGCTATTGCTGGACAATTTGTCAAAGACATCAAATCCACCATCTTCCTAGCGACGCTGCTGGGGATGCTGTTTACCACCATCGGATTAGGGTTGTCGTATTGTTTCAACCTCACCTCTGGCGCAACCATTATTCTCGTAGCAGGTGCCGCCTATTTATTAAGTCTAGGGCGTAAGTTTATCGCCTAATAAACAACGACGCATTACCTATTACCCACTTTGATTAAATGATTAGACGCTGCGATGAATTTTTTTCTTAATCCCATTAATCATAGTCCTCACTCAATCATTAAAATCATAGTACCGAATCCGTTTCATGGTCAATGAGGGATATTTTTTTATCAAAAACTGACAGCATTTGTTTGCGAACTGCTTTCGCCCACAAATCGAAGTCAAAATTTTGGTGCTTAGGATTGGTCGAGGAAGACTGTTGGTGAATCGATCCCTGCTGTGTTTCTGGTAGTGTATTCATAGTTCCGCTCAATTCAATTGACTCAATCAGGTATTGCTCTTCAAGCGTAAAGTTTTATTAGTTGAGAAAGACTCTTAATTTCATACTAACGGAAATCGAAACTAAAGGCGATCCTTGTTATTCAATTACAGCAATTATTTAATGAATTTTTTACAAATTGTTACTTAGTTTACAAATTTGAGGAGCAATTATTGATTTTTGTAAGAGCGTTAAACGCCTTGATACTCTACTATAGTCCAATACTGCGAATTTTCAGGAAATTTTGCAATCACTAAAATTGTACCCTGACTAACAACAGCATATCCTTTGAACAAACTACCTTCATGGGTTAGGGGAGTCCATTGGTGAGAAGTTTCATCAACAACTTGAATGTCTGAAGCCTCTGGAACAAGCAATTCAAAATACACTTCTTGCTGAGAAGGCAAAGCTTTGACCAATGGTGTATTGAGAGAAACTTCATGCTCAGTAAAGGTAGCATAAGTAAGGGGAAATTCTTCTCCTGCTCCCTCCGACTGAATTTGATAGGTAATGACATGAGAATAATGTTGTATTTGTTGACTTTTCTTTTTAGCAAAAATTTCTAACTTATAATTGCCTGAACTAGGAAAAGCTGCACTAACAATTAAATTTTCATTTTTTCGATTGATTAGTTGATAAGTGTCAGCAAGGTTTTGGGAATTGATACTTAGTCTGACTGATGCAATCGTATCTTTAGGTGCTTGCAAAACAATCTCAACTCGACCATTTGCCTGTATAATATGAGTTGGGTGACTGACTAATTGTAAGCCAGTTTTAAAAAACTCAGGAGAAATCTCTGGAAAATGATCAAACTGCTGTTTTGTAATGGGATTCGTTAACAATTGCCAAGCGCGATCGCCCGAAAGATGATTGTAAATAAACTGCTCAGGCGGGGTAGCAAAATAATAAGGATTAAAATCGTGAATAAATGCATTTTCTTGAACTTGTCCTGCTCCCCAAGTAGCATCAACTAAATACCATCCATCATTTAATTTGACACCGTTCCACGCATGATTAATCTCAGATTTATCGCCGATGGCATAACTAAGTCCTTTAGCATAGCCCTCAATAATAGCTGCTTCTAAGCCCATTTTTTGTGCTAATGCTTGGTAAAGATTCGCATAACCAGAGCAAACTGCTTGACGAGAACGCAAAACGCCTTCTGGACTCTGATCTCCATAATTATCCATTAACAAGGCTGGAACATTATATATAATATTATTGGCCAGCCAAGTGTATATAATCCGAGCTTTTTCTATATCTGTTCTTGCAGACTGGGACAATAAAGAAGCCAATTCAGTTACAGAATTTCCTTGATATTTTGTTGAGACTGCTTGTCGGTCAATATAAGTATAATCATAGTTTTGAATGAAGGAAGTTGAACCAATTTTGTCAGGTTGAGAATTTTGAAAAATGTTAGCAACATTATCTCTAGTTTCTCGGTCTGAGTTAATTTCTAATGGCTGAGATGAACTAGGACTGAATTGATTTTGTGAATTGTCTTTCCACGCTATCCAGACAGAGAAAACGATCAATCCTAAAACGAAGCATTGAAGCCAATTAACTTTTTGCCTGC
Source organism: Microcystaceae cyanobacterium (assembly GCA_041743025.1). Lineage (GTDB taxonomy): Bacteria > Cyanobacteriota > Cyanobacteriia > Cyanobacteriales > Microcystaceae > JBGTNM01. The sequence goes on along the minus strand of JBGTNM010000459.1, from coordinate 7,163 downwards.
GACAGCGTTTAGCACGACGTTTTGGTAATTGCTGGTACTCTCGATTGGATGGCATGAGGTGCGTTTGTTGTATTCAAATATTCCACCTCAATTAGCATTCCCAAATTTGCCCCAAAATTATCAGTTTATTAAGGCAACCATTGAGGACGAAAACCCATTAATGGGAGCGCTCTGACTTCGGGGGGTTGAGTATCCGAAGGTAATGGCGGGATGAGCATCCAAAGTTGTCCAGCAACGATTGTTTCGCCAGAATTAGCAGTTATTCCCCCCAATCTGGCAGGGGTATCAGTCGTGACGATTTGATCGAATAAAAGGGCTAATCCGTCAGGCGCAAGGCTAACTTGAATTTCCCGATAGTCTGGTAAAGCGGCTAAAGGGGTTACTTTTCCTGATTTAAGGTCAATTTTTGCAAAATAAGGCTGTTCTTGATATTCTTTGGTGTTTAATAAATCGGTCAACAAGCAGTAAAGTTGGCTAGCAGTTGCATTAAACTGGCAGTCGAGGATAGAGCCTTTGGTTGTCAGAAGTTCCTTTTGGATACCTTGGTTGTTGACATAAAAAAGCGATCGCGTGTAACGTTGTTGAGCATTATCCGTATTAAAATCCACCATTGCGGCTGCGGTGCCATCCGGTGAAAAACTGAGTAATTGTCCAAATTTTGGCAAAAAATCGAGCGGTTTGGCTCCAGGTTCTAAGGAAACGAGACTAATCCCTTCTCCTCTTGCCACCGCCAGCGTCTGACTGTCTGGGGTAATCGTAAAATCACCGCCAGGGATTTTCAGCCGTTCTGCTGGTTTGCCTACTTTGAGCATCCACAAGTCGAAATCAGCCGGATTGTCTCGGTTGACGCGCTGAACAACAATAATTTCTCCATTGGGCGACAAATCGAACTGATTATTTTGGTAAGTCTGATTATCTAAAATTAGCTCAATTTTTCCAGCAGGCTCGGCATTTTCTACGCCATCAGTAACGCCAGTCGCCACCGTATACAATTGCAACTCTCTGAGTCCCTCGACACCACGCGCTTTTGAGGCAGCCGAAAAGAGGATACGATCGCCGTTGGGATAAAACTGAAAATCTACTACTGTCAAATCGGGCGGCGTAAGGAGGCGTTGTTGTTGGTGGGTTAAATTGGAGAAAATCAGCCGTCCCTGTTCTTCGCCTTGAGTACCAATGTAGGCAAAAGCGCGATCGCGACTGTGAAAGGTTGCCGCGTAAGGCTGTATTGATACACCAGGACGTTCTTCGTTGCTAAACCTTTCTCTGGCATCATGCAACTGAACCTGATAAGTTTCTCCGTAGGGGATAGGCGTAAGGAGAGTATAGGCTAACTGCCGCCGTCCTACCCAGCTAAATTTTCCTGGTAGCGGGGGATCGATGACTAAATTGGCTTCGACACTTTCTCGATCCATTGGACGATTGAAGGTGAGGGTAAAAGCGCGATCGCCTGCGCTTAAATGCCGATCTTGCCAGCTAAAATCTTGAACGCGAGGCCCAGTGTGAATCAAGCAATCTTGTCCACAGGCTTTTCCCACTCCAATCAATCCGCCAATCGCAACGCCGAGGGCAGCGATTACCCCTAAAGCAAGCTTATCAATTGGCTGTAGGTTGAATTTCTGCATCATTTATTCCTGATAGGCGTAGGGATCGGCGGGAGTGGGAATGACTTTAATCGATTGCGCGGCGAGAACCAATTGGCGTTGGTCAGTAGCAGTCTCTTGTAGCGTTTGGCGCTCAAGAGGTAGGGTTTCGGTCAGCATTTCCCCAGTAATTTGCAACCAACTGTCGGGAGGATAGGCGCTGCGATCGCGGTCTAACTTAACTGGCAGTCCCACCGGATAAGCATCTACCGCACAACAGGTAATGATAAAACGACCGAGCAAGATGTAATTATCTGGCAAGCTGTTAACGTGAACGACAAACCCCGTGACGTTAGCTTTTTGTCCAGCGTAGGCATCCGGTTCGGGATAGGCGTTGAGGGTACGAATCCAGTCAATAAGCGTCCGATTCTCTGGTTTAATCGTGGCTCGAAAGGCTTGCGGTTGCAGGCTAGTCACAGGCAGAGAGGCAGAGATTCCCCGTTGTAGAGCCACTTGCGAGGACAAAACCGTTGGGGTAATGAGAAATCCAGCGATCGCTGTCATTAGCAACAAGCCAGTCGCCCAACCAGGTGGTAGGAGGGTAATATGTTGAACAGTTTCTCTAACGGCAGTTTCAGTCCCCTGATTGCGCCAATCTTTTCCCCATTGCCAAATTTTGAACCCACCCAACACCAACAAAATTACGCTCGTCAAAAAAACCAGCCAAAAATAGTTCGGGTGAATTAGTAACTTGAGTTGACCGCTTACCGAATACCTAAACAGTAACGCTCCCCAAGCCAAAATAGCCAGCGCGTCTAATCCCGGCAAGAAACGTTGTATTTTGAGTGAATGGAGTCGAGAAAATAACGTCATAGGCAATAGTTAATAGTTAATAGTTAATAGTTAATAGTTTAAGTTGATATTTGTCAGTCACTATTCACTACTCACTCAGAAAAAATAACTATGCAATAAGGTGAAAATAAACGTTAATTGAGCCACCAGCGCGAATAAATAAAATATCACTTTGGGCTTAAAAATAGAAAGCATCAAGCCGATGCCTTTAATATCGATCGCCGGGCCGAAGACCAGAAACGCAAGCAGGGAACTGGTAGTAAACGTAGAAGCAAACGAGAGGACAAAAAAAGCATCGACTGTCGAACAAATCGAGACAATTCCCGCCAGCAGCATCATCGCTAGGATGGAACTGATGGTTCCTTGCCCCAACCCTAAGACGATTTCACGGGGAATAAACACTTGAATACTAGCAGCGATCGCGCTTCCTAAAATCAACATTCCTCCCAATTCCCGCAACTCCTGGATCAAGTTTTCGACAAACAACTGTAACTTTTGGGCAAACGGTTTGGCACTCACTTGGGTTAGGGCAACGGTTGCTGTTCCCATGCCATCGAGTCGCAGGGGATTGCCTGGGCGATCAAGCAGGAAGGTTCCCGATTGTAAGAGTGTGGGAGTTGTGTTTAAAATCGGTTGTGGGGAAGGACTGGTTTGCCAAACCTGAGAACGCGACAGCCGTTGGGCTAAAAAGGGAGTCAACAGAGGGCGGAGATCTTTTTGAATGCTGAAAAGGCAGCCAATAATGGTGGCGATCGCCAAAGAAAAAACGACCCGAAAGACAACTATTTCAGGCTGGCCGCGAAAGGCTACCCAAGTTGACCATATCACAACCGGATTGATCGTGGGAGCCGCCAGCAAAAACCCAACTGCCGCCGAGATAGGAAGTCCTTGTAAGATGAGCCTTCGCGCTACTGGCACGTTACCGCACTCACACACCGGAAAGAGAAAGCCGACACAACTGCCTGCCAACGCGCCTAAAAAGGGATTTTGGGGAACAGAGGCAATGAGTTTGCGCTCGTCGATAAACAGCAATAGAGCGCTAGAAAGCAACACGCCCAACAAGAGGAAGGGAAAGGCTTCCACTAACAGGCTTAAAAATAGGGTGAAGGCACTGTGTAGTCGATCCATAATCCTTACCTAGGCTGGTGCTTTGAGCATACAGACGAAACGATACCGTAAAGGATTCTTGGGTACCTCGCGATTGAACCGACCCCAGCCGCGTTGTCTGAGGGTTTCACAATTTTTTAATATAGCTTATTATTGACACTCCCCCATCAAGCTATGCTGTAATAGGGGATTCTTGTTTCTCAGAAACCCGCTTTTTGGTACAAGTACTAACGAGTCTTACAGTCTCTCCACAAGCTTGAATTTCTGCGTGCCCCGCCGTATTTGTTGACAGTATTCTTAACCCAAGTTGCTAGTTATAAACTTAACTTTTTTGATCCCCCCTAGCCCCCCTTGAAAAGGGGGGAAAATAACTCAAAGTCCCCCTTTTTAAGGCGAGGCAGCGCGGTCTTGGGGGTTTCCCCCATGAGCGACTGCCGTGGATTTAGGGGGATCAAACTCAGAAATAATGTTCGATATCTGTAACTAGCAACTTACGTTATTCTTATTCCTTCCGCTCTCAAATTTCGTTTTTTTGATTGAAGACCCCAGCATCGAGTGCCATACCGATAGAGGTAAATTGACCTATAATTTTTAATAACTTCATCATTATTACTTTTTAAAAAGTTCTAAGTAGGGTAGGGGCGAACGCCATTCGCCCCTACTTCTATTAAAAACTAGACAACGACAGGTTGAAAGAGAGTGTCAACCACGTAGTCAGCGATCGCTTGCCCGACTGGGACTGAGTCATCAAGGGTAGCTTCGCGCACATGAATGCCACCATAAATGCGGCTGAGCGCGTCTTCGATGGCTGCTTCCTCAAAGGTCACGCGGCGGACGACTCCGTTCAACTCTTGAGAAACCGCATCAAATTCATAGTCATCCCCATAAAAACGGGACAGTACCTGCCCAAACGCTCCGCCAAAGCCCGAATGGCCCGAAATATAGTCGGGGAAGGGCGGAGTTGGCAGCAGAGGCAACCAATCGGGGTCGTGTACTGTTTCGTCAAAGCCATCATTGAGGGCAATGCCACCCGTAATGACATCATCGGGACGGGGTTGGAGATTAGAGGGAACGTATTTAGCCCGCCAAATCACGACTCCTGCATCTGCTAAGGACACATTCAACTGAGCAAACAGCCGAGCGTTCTCAGACAGCGTATTGCCTTCTTTAAGCGCGACAATCTGAGCCAGTTGGCTTAAATGACCGTAGGGACGGAAACTGTCAGCCCGGTCGAGGGCCCAAAATCGTGCGATTTCGGTCTGGTCGGCGTTGCGAGTGATGGTGGTTAGATCTGTGTTCTCTCTTGCACCAAGGACGCGCACTTCTTCGATGTCTCGAATATAGCGAGCGGTGTCACCTCCCCTTGGTTTACCGTCCAAGCCATCGGGTGCGAAATCGTCCAATTTGTCGCTGGGTATGGCAAAGGGACGAACATTTCCCCAAAACGGGCCGAGGGCAATATTGTCTGGTAGATCGGGCTGCCATACATAGTCCCCGTCCCCAGTAGGCGGTACATAGGGATCGGAGTTATCGAAGCCGTCATCTAAGCGCGAATCGAGGAATTGTTGAGCGATTAATTGCCCAAACGCTACTCCATCATCTTCGGCAACCAAGCCGTCTTGAATTTCTAGCAAGTGCCGAGACAGTTGTTGGTCAAAAATAAGCGTTTGTTCGGGGAGGAGATTGGTTAAAATCCAATGAGCCGCTCCTGCCACAGCCGCTTGCAAGGAAGCTCCTTCTGGGGCTTCTGTATCGACGAAAAAGGGATCGTGGGTGCGCTCGAAGGAATTGAGTGTGTCGTAAACCGCCGTAGAGGCGATCGCCAACAAGCGCGACCCTAAAGTAGGCGGCAATCCGCGTCCTGCTTGACCTTCAGATTGAATAGCATTCAAGAGAGTTGCGTTCCAATCTAGCACCACGTCGGTTCCTGGGGTCGAAACAACTTGGCTGACCGTGTTATTGGTTTCTATTGTTTCGTAAACGCTGTTGTTGGTGTCAATGTCGGCCAGCAAGTAATATGTGCCGGGCGCAATCCCAGAAGTGATGTTCTCGTAGGTAAAATCGAAGTTAGCCGACTTGCCTTGTCGCAGGCTAATCTTCTGGGTCTTAGTTCCGATCAGAATGTCGCCATCGCTGAGTCCGTTATTGGGGGTGTCATCAAAATCGAGCTTGTTATCCGTTGACAAGTAAAGTTTGACGATTATGGAATTTAAAGCCTTGCCAATCCCTGCGTTAGTGACAATAACACGCGCTCTCCCCAGATCGCCCATTTCAAAGGTGTCGGGTAGGGTAATATTGCCAAAACTAGCGACCAGATCCGCACGACGAATAACGCGGCCCCCGCTAGCTTGAGCCTTAATGCCTGCATTGACCACTGCCTCTGGCGTAACAAGGCTGACCGAAGGCACTGTCGCTATCGGTTCTGTCACGGCTGCCAGGACAGGCAAGACGGAAGGCGGTGTGAGATATAGCTGGCTAGACTGGATTTGGACGCTTTCGCCAACGGTTTCTGGTGTATCTGTCGGCGCAGTCAAAGGCAGCACGACTTGTAATAAGGGGTCGCCGAGAGATTGAATTCCCAACTCTCCTATTGGTTGCTGGCTAGCTGACAAGATATTTGCCTCACTAACTGTTGGGGAAGTACCCGTTTGAGCTAGTGAAACGACAGGGGATGTCCCTAAATCATTGAGAAAGTCAGATGTGCGAACTTCACTCTCCCCAGGAGATATAAGGGGGTCGTTAAGAAAAGTTAATAAAGCAGAAGGAACAGCAGAAACGTCATTCATGGTTGTCTACTTGTTAAAACTCAGCGTAAACTGTTCTATTTAAATTGCCTTTTTCGCTGATGTCAATGCTTTTTTCTGCAATGTTAATCCCGAAATGATAAATAATGTTAACTTAAAACAAAACTACATCTCACACCCTAGTTGAATGTTATGGCAGTCCATCGAATTAAAATCGCAAAAGACAAAGCAGAACTCGTTCAGTCTTTAGTCGATGATAGTGGTACAACTGGCCCGTTTCAAACCTATGCAGATGTCCTAACTTTTGCAGCAAGCTTAGGCGCAAAATTCAAAAAGCGAGTTGCTTTAAACATGATTGCCAAAGAACCCTCCCCGATTAGTTTAGAAGTTTTTGCCTCCAGAGGTTATGATACAGTTATAAAACTGTTAGCATTCACTGAAACCCAAGACTCCAAAATTCTCTCCGTTTATGACGCTAATTCTGAAGCAAAACGAGTGCAAATTTTTGAAGAATACGCTAACGGCGGACTAGAAATATTGCAGGATGAACTCAGAGGGGCAGTAGATTACACCGAAAGACTATTATTACTTCTCAATACTGAACGATTTCCTCAAATTTCTGCTGAAAAAGAATTTGATCTCAGCCGCTTTTTGTAAAAATTATAGTAGTAGGGGCAAAGTTGATTTTTTAAGCCATCAATTCATCAACCGAAATGCTAAAACCTGGTAAAACAATTTCAGTGGTAATCGTTTCGCCTGAAATATAAATTTTCCTAACCGTTTGAGTCGCGACAATCACCCAGCAATTTTCAGGAAAGACTAGCCAAACTTCTTCACTTCCCGACTGTAAATATTCTTGCGCTTTAGCGATTATCGCTTC
>JBGTNM010000458.1:0-11741 GCA_041743025.1 Microcystaceae cyanobacterium | reverse complement strand
TCCTAATAATCTTTTTATTTCTTTAGGATGTTTTTGTAGATAATCCCAAGTGTAATTGTCCATTTTGGCTGTCACTCAATTAATTTTTACTTTTATTATACTCTATTTTTTGGATTTTATAGTATTATGGAGAAGTCTAATCTAGGGGTTATGGAAAAGTTACAGTTATTTAAACGGGAAATAGCGACGGCAACGATTGTTATCCACGAGTTATTATTTGGTTGTTTTCGTCTTCTTAAGTCTAAGAAACGCCAAGATTTAGAGGATTATCTAAAAAATGTTATTTTAGCGCATATTCCTGTGTTTGATTATGATTTAAAATCGGCACAATGGCACGCGCGAGAAAGAGCAAGGTTAGTTAAGATGGGCAAAACTCCCGCTTTTGTTGATGGTCAAATTGCTTCTATCGCTTTTGTTAATAATTTGGTTTTGGTGACTAATAATGTCAATGATTTTTCGGATTTTCAAGGCTTAGTTATTGAAAATTGGTTTCTCTAATCTGTTTTTTCTAAATTAATCCACCCAGTAGACTAAATTGAGTGTAAAACTTTTTCTAAGGTTTTGACGTTGAGTACAGTAGGGTGGGCATTGCCCACCTACTCTCAATGTAACTGTTTTAAAAAAATGGCGGGAGGCGGATTTGAACCACCGACCTTCGGGTTATGAGCCCGACGAGCTACCAGACTGCTCTATCCCGCGATGACTTGTCTAGTATAACGATAAAGTTGATAAAGTGGCAACTAAATTGCTCAAACTAACATTCCTTTAGAACTAGGAATCGTATTGGCACGACGAGGATCGACTTCTAGAGCCATTCGCATTGCTCTAGCAACCGCTTTAAAAGTCGCTTCAATGATGTGGTGAGCGTTAATGCCGTCTAGCTGACGGATATGGAGCGTTATTTGTCCGTGATTGACCAAAGCGACAAAAAATTCCCGCACGAGTTGAGTATCATAGGTGCCGACTCGTTCGCGATTGATTTGTAATCCGTAACTCAGGTGAGGTCGTCCCGAAAAATCGAGGGCCACTTGGATGAGCGCTTCATCGAGCGGTGCGATAAAATGACCGAAACGAACGATGCCTTTGCGATCGCCTAAGGCCTTAGCCAGAGCTTGACCGAGGGTAATGCCAACATCTTCGTTGGTGTGGTGGTCGTCAATTGCTAAGTCGCCTGCCGCCTTTACTTCTAAATCGATTAAGCTGTGAGAAGCAATTTGGTGCAGCATGTGATCGAGAAAAGGAATGCCCGTCGCCGCTTGGCAATGTCCCTGTCCGTCTAAATTGAGGCTAACGTAAACATCGGTTTCCTGCGTAATACGGCTGATAATAGCGGTTCTAGGCGACAGGGGAGGGTTGTGAGTCTGCATGGTTACAGGGGCGATTCAATGGCTCTTTTTTCTAAGATATCAAGAAGTTGGGCAATGGGTAAAAGATGATGCCGCCAGTCACTAACTGCTTGACGGTACGAAAAAGCTCTAAAATGTACAGGGCTACTGAATGGTTATCTAGCCCTAGCACCTAATTTTTATGACTGCCACTGCGTTTCTTTCTCGACTCAGCTTGATGTCTCGCCTCGTTAACGGCATTCTAGCGGTTAAACCCCTAGCTAGCTTTGCCAAACACCGAGCGCGTAATATGATGATCCAACGAGCAGAAAGGCTGGGAGTTCCTTGGCGCGAAAACGTGCGCCGACTGCAAGCACGCGATTGGGAAAGCGAAAAAGCATCCGTCGAAAATCCTCGCCTCACCTATCCCGATTATTACTTGCGTTCTTTTCACGCTTACGAAACTGGGAATCTAAACTGGGAAGCAGCTTGGGAACAAGAATCGGCAGCTTATACAGTTCATTCTACCATCTGGCCGGGGGCAGGAGTCAACGGCGACCCTCGCTTGCGGCAAGCTTATCATGAGATATTGCACCAACACCTTGCTACTCCTCCGCAAACAGTTTTGGACGTGGGTTGTGGGGTGGGACTGAGTACTTTTGCCCTTCATGCCATTTATCCGCAAGCGAGCATGACGGGGTTGGATTTATCGCCTCATTTTCTGTCTGTCGCTCAATACAATAGCCGAGAACGCCATGTTAACCTAAAGTGGCGACACGCGGCGGCTGAGTCTAGCGAATTGCCGGATGCTTCTTTTGACTTGATATCGGCGTTTTTAGTCTTCCATGAATTGCCCCAATCGGCTGCAACTGAGATTTTGACGGAAGCACGCCGCCTCCTGCGTCCGGGGGGGCATCTGGCTATCATGGATATGAATCCCCGCTCGGAAATTTATCAAAAAATGCCGCCTTACATCCTGACGTTGCTCAAAAGTACAGAGCCTTATCTCGATCAATACTTTACCTTAGATATGGCGGGCGCGATCGCTCGCTCAGGGTTTGCACCACCGACGATTACCCCGATTAGTCCCCGCCATCGAGCCGTTATCGCGGCTGTGTCATAATACTTTTAACCTGAAAAAAATTGCTGATGCTGTTTAACTGTAAACCAGTAGTTAGCGGGTGTTTTTTTCCAAAAGGCTAAAGATATGGCTTCAATCTCCAATGGTAAAGCAGTAATTATTCGTACAGAACGTGGATTGACAATCGCAGGTACACGTATTACTCTTTACGACGTGATGGATTACCTTACATCGGGGGGGTCGCCCAAGCTGATTCGAGATTGGTTGCCTTTAACCGAAGAACAACTTGAAGCAGCACTCACTTACATTGAGCTTCATCGTAGCGAGGTGGAAGCTGAGTATCAAACTGTTTTGCAAACAGCACAGGAAATTCAGGAATATTGGGAAGACAAAAATCGTGAGAGACTGGCACGGATCGCAGATTTAACCCCTAGACCTGGACAAGAGGAAATTCATGCTAAACTTCAAGCCTGGAAAACAAAACTGGGATTGACTCCATGATTGTTTTAGTCGATCATCATTTAGACGGTTACATTTGAGTAATCGAGAATACAGAGATCGGTGTGCTGCTCGTCTTGCTGAAATTATCCTGCACCCAGAGTACAGCATGGGAATCGGTCGAATTTTCATTCCTTAGAGTTTTGGGCTGAAGTCGTTTTGATTCGATCTCAGCAGTTAAGATACAATTAGGGTAGGCTGCTGACACTTTGACTAGACTAGCATAGCCTACCCTACCCTACAACACTTTATAAACACTTTTAATCAGGTAATAGCCCGCAACCTCCACTGAGAAAGGAATTGCTCGGCCCATTCTTGGCCTAATACGTCATCAAAGAGGTTTGCGGCGGATTTTTGGCGGATGTAAGTTTGGCGGAGGTGAGCTAAATCATCTAAACTGCCAGCGTGAACGAAATTTCTTGGAATGCGGTCATTTTCAAAAGCATACTGACCAACGTGATTTTCGGCTAAATTTTCCCGATTAATCCACAATCCCCATCCTTTCTCGCAGTGATTGAGTTGGGCTAGAAACTTTGATGTGTGCATTGTCGTTACTCCTAACAATTTCCAGAACTCGACAAGAGCAAAAAACGCCTGACGGCTACGTTGTATCGAGAGTGGCTATCTGGGAGTCCGGTCAGATAGCAGGTAGTAGCTTTCGGGGTCTCTTGCTATGCTTTCCATTATGATCCCTTAAATAGTTTTTAACACTTTAGTTTTTTTACAATTTGTAACGATTTTGCTTTTAACTGGATAGAAAATGCGTTCAACGCTTTTGAACAAAAAGCTGTGTGAAATAATATTCACCCTCGTCGTTTTTGGCAATCCCAATTCCCGTCAAATTAAAGTTACCGACCATATTTTTTTGGTGTCCGGGACTGTCAATCCATCCTTGGACGGCCACTGGGGCGAGATCGGGATATCCTTTAAGGTAAGCGAGATTTTCAGCAACCGTTTGATAGAGAATCGTTTTGCCAATGGCTTTAGCGCGTCCCTCAAATCCATCGTGGCTGAAAGTTGCCTCTTTTTTAGCCATTTTTTGGCTGTAGCGTCTGGCAACTTGGCTAATTTGCGCGTTAATTTGCAGAGGAGATAAACCTTGAGAGAGGCGATATTGATTGACTCGCTGGTGAATGTCTGCTTCTAAGACACTTAGCGACGAAGCGTCGGCGGGTCGAGCTTTTTTTAATAAATCAGATTCTTTGGCTCTTTTTAAAAGAATATCTTGATTATCTCCCGAAAAAGGAGACTGGTTGAGATTAGTTTCCTCAGAGACAGGAGAAGGGATTTCTTGGATAAAAATTTGCGTGAAATAATACTCCCCCTCAGCATTTTGTGCTACTCCAATTCCTGTGGCATCAAAATCTCCCTCAATATTTTGACGTTGAGAAGAATTGGCTAACCATTTTTTAATAACGGGGTTAACCGGATTATCTGTTGCTGGATTAGCAGCGACATTCTCAGCCGCTTTTTGATGAGGAGAGGTAATGGCGATAATTTTGGCACGATTATCTAACCCTTCGTGACTCAGAGAAGCTTCTCCTGCCGCCATTCGTTCGCTGTGAATTCTAGCTTGTTGGCTAATTTGGGGATTGAGTTTGAGAGGAGGTAAATTGCGCGACAAGCGGTGTTGGTTGATTTTTTGGTAGATAAGTTCTTCAATCGCCACCAAGAAGCTAGGATCGGTAAGAGGGACAGTTTCTGTTGAGGGCGACGGGGAGACGGACGTGATATTGTCAGACAAGGGAAAGGTTTGACAACCTATCAACCCTACCAGCAGCAGGGAAATTGCTATAATAGGCTTATTCAAAAGTTTTAGCATACAATCAGCAATGGCGATTTTCTAAACGATGGATTGCAAAAATTATAGAAATAATTGCCGCTTTTGTAACTGAATTTCAGGGTTTAAAAAAGGCAGAGGGAGAATTCGATCAGGCGATCGCTGATTTGCATTCTAACGCGACTAGACGTGAGTAAAAGCCGTTATATTGAAGCTAGAACAGAAGGTGTGCCTCTAGCTCGGCTGTTAACGGTTGACTGATCTGACCTAATTTTGATGAAAACTCTCGATATAGCGACTATTACTTATCCCATCGTCGAAACTTTCCATTCGATTCAAGGAGAAGGCGCACATACGGGTGTCAGTGCGTTTTTCATTCGTTTGGGAGGATGTGATGTTTATTGTCCTTGGTGCGATCAAAAAGAGTCTTGGCAAGCTAAACGACACCCCCAACAGTCAATTGCAACTGTAGCGCGATCGGCTCAAAATGCTAACCCTGCTATTGTGATTATTACAGGCGGAGAACCTCTCATACACGATCTTTTGCCACTCACACAGCAGTTACGCCAATTGGGTTTGCGGGTGCATCTAGAAACCTCTGGCGCACACCCTTTTAGTGGTAAGTTTGACTGGGTGACATTTTCGCCAAAACCCTTTAAACCTCCCCATCCAAGTGTCTACTCTCAGGCTAACGAATTAAAAGTCGTCATTGCCAAAGCAGAAGATTTACAATGGGCACAGCAACAAGCCGAAAAAGTACCTTTAGCAACGCTTAAATACTTACAACCTGAATGGAATTCACCCCAAAGCCAGCAGTTAATCTTTAATTACATCTTGTGCCATCGGGAATGGCGAATGAGTTTACAAACTCACAAATTTTTAGGAGTTAGATAAAATACTAAAAAGATCCCCCCAATTGAGGAAGGGATCGTCAGTGTTTAAGAAATATTTAACCCAGAGAATAAGCTTGACCTCGATGAATTGAGCGGTTGCTTTATTTCATGCGATTTTCTTTCGCTTTTTCGTCTGAGAATTGTTGCATGCGAGCGACAACATTGAATTCTCCAGCACTCGGAGGTTGGTCAGTTGCGGAACCTTCTAGCGCGCCGTAAATTTCCCGCCAAGCATCAATTCCACCTAACAGTTGGGCAACTTTTTGGAATCCCGCTTCTCTGAGAACATTAGCTGCGCTAGCTGTTTCTTCATCGCTACCGCCATAAATGTAGATTTCGCGATTCAATTCTAAACTCGATTTTGCCCTAGATTCCAATTCGTCCATTGGAAATTGCATTGCGCCTACAATGCGGCATTTTCTGAAAGTTTCAGGATCACGCACGTCTAGAATGGTGAGAGCAGGTTCCCCCCAATTTAGTCTAGATTTGAGTTCGTGAGCCGTTGCTTGTTGATGAAAGTCTGACGGTGTAGGCGTTACTTTGGGGAGGTTTTTTTTGATGTCGCTAATGTTTTCAGAAATATTTGGCATGATATTAAGTGTCCTACTTTCGTCTCTAAAAGACTAACGGTTTTTACTTATTAAATTCTTCTTTCTAAAGAGATAGAAAATTTTTTCTGCTTGGCTCTCCCGACATCATGTGGTAAAATGTTCGTCTTGTTACAAATTTCAAGAAGATAAATGCTATTAAGAGTTCTCTTTTTCGACTTTAATGGTTTGTTCTAATCCTAAAGCCTCTTGAGCTTGCTTGAGGGTACTTTTTTTAGCGACACCTTGATACATTAAACCACTACCAGCAAGTGCCATTAGTATTCCTTTAAGCGAGCGTTGCTGCAAACCGATTAAAACTAAAGCACCCCCGCCAATAATCGATGTCCAAAGCTCGGTTTCATTCGCTTCATTGTCATCGTTTTGAGAAGGTTGGAAGGATAAATTAGTTGTGTCCTCCATTGTGATATTCCTCTTGAATTATTTAGACCGCTTTAAAGGGTTTCATTGTTAAACTAGTAAAATATGAGCCTTACTAGAAAAAACTTGTTTTAATCTTATTAAAAAATGATTCTTCAAAAAGCATTGTATATGTTGAGAATGACGCATTGATATCTAATTCAGCATCATTCTTCAGATATATTAATTAACTAAATTGAAGTCTAACAAAAGTAGCATTAAACTCCTTGTTCAGTTATTGTGCATAATACCAATATTGTGCATAATACCAAGCTCAAGCATTTCAATGATGTGGCTGGTATGGCTTATCTGACTGCTAAAAGTAACCTTTTAAATTTTAATTTGCCTGAAGTGTATAATGATGATTGACAGGGTACAGTAACTCAAGAAGATGACTATTTTTTTTACAACCCTCGTGAAAATCCTTACGGATGTTTTTCTAATTTTTCTTGGCATGGTTTTGAATTAGAGAGTTATTGGTGGCCGACCAATGAACATTATTTTCAAGCTCAAAAATTTCTTGGTCATCCTTGGATGGATAAAATTCGAGAGGCTAAAACTCCCAAGGAAGCAGCAGAAATGGGAAGGAATCGTAAATATCCTTTACGCAATGACTGGGAAACCATTAAAGATGAAATTATGTTGAAAGGAGTTTGTCATAAATTGACTATTTATGCTGAGATCCGACAAATTTTATTGCAAACGGCAGAAGAATTAATTATAGAAAATTCTCCTATTGATTATTACTGGGGATGTGGCGCAGATGGTACAGGTCAAAAATGGTACAGGTCAAAATAAGTTAGGTAAAATTTTGATGAAAGTTAGAGAAATGTTGAGAGATTCCTGGTATCTCTAAAATAATTGTAGGGTGAGCAATGCCTACATCGTTATGTTGTATTAAGCAATGAGAGCAAATTTAAAAGATAATATTGTTATCATCCATCGAGAAGATGTACCCAGTTATAAAAAAGGGGGTTCAGTCGTTCGCAATAGCTATTTTTGGGCATTAAAATCTATTGCCTGTTATGCTAAAAAAGACTGCGACTGGGAATTTGATGCTGAGGTTTGGGTAGCGCTATCGCGAATGTTACTCAGCTTTACAGAGTCGGGGTATTTAGGCTACTCTGAAACCATTTTAGAATTTACAACTGACTCCCCTATTCCTGAAGAATTACGCTCTGTGGCTACTTGGTTATAATTAATACCCTTATTTTATTGTTGACTGAGGCAAAACTGCGAATGATGCTATAGTTGATTGGGGTGTTGACACCAACTGGCACCAACTAGTGACAAATAGTGGCAAATGCTGCTCAAGTGTCGCAAATAATAAGTTAGTAGTGACAAATGTTGCTCAAGTGTCGCAAATACTCACAACTTTTGTTATGCTTAAGTAATAAGTTAGTAGTGGCAAATGCTGCTCAAGTGTCGCAAATACTTACAACTAGTGATAAATGCTGACAGGTGTAGAAAAATCCAACAAGATTGAGTTCCAGCCAAATCTATGCTCAGATATAAGTTGAGACTAAAAAGATTATCATGTGTTCGGCCTTCTTTTGTAGAAGGTATGGCGCGGCTTGTGGATATTGGCGGAACACTTAGAGACGATTACGATAAGGTAGTTCCTCATCCTAGATCTACAAGATATGACGTTTTGGCAAGAATAAATCAAATTCATAATGGCGGTGATGCCGCAGATGCTATGGCTTCAGACTGGAAGGCGATTGCGACTGACCTGCGAATTGTGACAGCACGACTGATGGACAAATATAACTTACCGTCTTCTAAAACTTAGTTTTGAGGCTCCAAATAGGAATTTAGCAGTAAAATAGAAAATTATTGAACTATTTACTTGTCCTTATGGAGTCTCGTGATATTTCTGAAGAAGAACAGTTTTCTGAGGATAGATTAGCTGAAGCTCAAGAAGACGATCTACCTAATCAAAATAGACTTGATACACGCGAACAAAAAGAATTTTTTGCTTTGCTTGCTCGTTCAGGGCCGATTCCAGATCCTAATACCCTGCGTCAATATGAAACGATAGTTCCTGGATTTGCCAAACAATACCTGACCTCCTTTGTTGAAGAATCAAAACATCGTAGAGGGATGGAAACTGAAATAATTGTATTAAACAAACAAGAACTAGAACAACAAGGTTGGTTGATGAGAGCTAATCATCAACGTTCACTTTGGGGATTAGCTGCGGGTTTTATTATTAGTATATCCGCGCTTGGAAGTGCTGTATATGTGACGGTTAAAGGATATCCTTGGGTGGGAGGTATTATTGGAGGAGCAACTGTAACTGCTTTAGCAGGAGTATTTGTGATTGGTAAATTTCAAGAAAAACAAGAAATGGACGCACAGTTAGAGAGTCAAGAATCAAAAGATAAAGCGTTGAAATCTTTGCCTGATGATATAAACACTTAGCTAACTCAAGGCTTCAGAAAGGTAATCCGCCGTCGATTCAACCAGAGGAATGGTATTTTCATATAACATTCTTGTCGGGCCGATAATTCCCACACTTCCCACGGGTGTTTTTCCTTGGCGGTAAGTTGCAGAAATCAGCGTACATGATCGCATCGATTCGATAGGATTTTCTGCACCGATAATGATTGTTGCTCGTTTGCCAGAAAGGTTAAACTCAGGAATGGCAAAAATTAGAGGTAACAGTCTATCTTGTTCTTCTTCTAATAAGTGAAGTAAGGTTTTTACCTGTTGCAATTGAGAGAATTCTGGTTGACGCAAGACTTCAGAGACACCGTGAACGACCATTGGTACTGGAATAGAAGATTGTAAAGTGTGGCACAATTGTTGCAATAAGGTTTTCAGAAAATCGGTATATTGGATAAATTCTTTGTCAATTTCTTGCCAATCTAAAGTGACTAATTCAGACAGCGATCGCCCTTTGAGTTGGCGATTCAAAAAATTAGAAAGTAACTGGAGTTCTTCGGCTAGATCTTCCTCATCTTCCGAGTCTTCCGGTACAATATAGGGAGGCAAATCGATTAAAATTGACTGCGTTTGATAACCTTCAGTCACGATAATTAACATAACTTGCTTAGCAGAAAGCTGCACCAATTGTAAGTGGCGCAATTGATAGGAAGATGTTTGAGGAAAAGTAATTAAAGCAATATAACCGCTCAAGCTCGCTAAAATATGAGTAGAGCGTTGTAAGAGAGATTCAAAACTCCATCGATCCCACTTTAATTGTTCGCTCAACTGCTTTTCCACCGCTTGCCCAATTTTATTGTCTGGCGTAAGCAATTGATCAACATAAATTCGATAACCACAATCTGAAGGAATGCGTCCGGCAGAGGTGTGAGGTTGATAGAGAAATCCCGCTTTTTCCAGCTTTCCCAAGGCGTTGCGAATGGTAGCAGAACTAATACTAAAGTTATATTCTTCCAGCAAAGTTTTTGAGCCAACAGGTTCTGCGGTAGCAATATAGTGTTGGATCGTTGCTCGTAAAATAGTTTGATATCGCTCGGTTAATTGAGGTTGAGCAGGCATAATCATTAATACAGGCACTCTTGCAAAAGGCAAAAGGGAGAATTTTTCACGAGTGACAATCTTTGATAAAAGCGCGATCGCTTAATAGCGGGGAATGCTGGGATCGATCACGATAGAATAAGCATCAATGCCACCTGAAATGTTAGTAACATTGGTAAAACCGTTATTCAAAAGCCACTGACACATTTGAGCAGAACGCATCCCGTGATGGCAGATGACGTAGGTTTCTGCCTGCCGATTGAAGCGAGGGAGAATCGTTTCAGACCACTCGGCAAACTCGCTTAAGGGAAGAACGTCAAACCCTTCCATCGAAGCGATCACGATTTCATCAGGTTCCCTCACATCTATTAATTGTAGCTCAGTCCCTTTTTGGGCGCGGCGAGCGGCAAATTCGCTGGGACTGACTTGAGGGATAGATTGCGCTTGGTACATACTCAAAACAATCGGTGACAGGTTCAATCACCATAACATCTAATTTGTTAGCCAATTGTAGCAGGCGATCGCAAATATCACTTTTCTGGTGGCAAGTACTCTGAATGTAGAACTGATTCTAGCGGCAAGGGACTGCTTTGGGGCAAGATTTGAGCAGGCAAAGCAGTTTAATTCTCCTTGCGCTTCCCAATAAATTAATTTGACAGTAATCTCTTTCGTAAAGCGAAGGCTGAGTCATTGCTTTACTAAACTTCAAGTTCCCGGTCAATTCACCGAAACGGAAGCCAAACTTATTCAGAAAGCCACACAGCATTGGGATTGGCGCGTTGACAAGAACAATAAGCCTGCCTGCGCTGCTCGACTGCTCCCGTTTCTCGAACAGCTTTGCACCACCCCTTCGGAAAATCAGGAGGTGGCTTGATGAGTTGGAATTACTACAAACGGCGAGATTGTCCAGCCTGTAACGGTGCGAGGAAAGATTGCCGCCAGAATACGAAAACCGGACTAATTCACTGTCGCGAAATTGAAGCCAATCCTCAAGGCTATATTTTCCGAGGTTACGACTGTCTGGGCTTCGGGATGTGGGCAGACCAAGTAGAAGCGGAAACCTGGACGGAAGAAAAACGCCAGCAATGGCAGGAAGAACGGCAGCGCGAACGAGAACGAGAAGCCGCCCGCTTCAAGCGCCTACTCTCGGATTCTGAACGCAACAGCACCATTCGAGCCATCCTCAATCAACTTTCTCTCAGTGCCGAACACCGGACGCAATTGCGGCGGCGGGGATTGAACGACGAGCAAATCGAAGCTGGGATGTATCGCTCAGTCGAACAATGGCAGCGACTTGAGTTAGCAGTCACAGACCGATTGGCAGGAGTGCTGCGCGGTGGTAAAAGGCTGAACGTGCCAGCTTCCGGCATTATCTGCCCGATTCCCAACCATCAAGGCCAATTCGTCGGCTGGCAAATCCGTTTCGATGACTCTGACGATTTACCGAAATACATCTGGGCATCGTCATGCCTGGCTAACGGGGGAATGCTTCTCATCGCCGATGCAGACTTGACCGACCTCTCTATCGACCTTACTTTTCCCGTTAAGTCTGAAACGCGCTCTAGGAGAACATTGTAGACGCTTAGGCAATTTTAGGGTAAAGTCGGGAAAATTTAGAGAGTACAGGTCAAAAAATGTTGGAATGGTGGGTAAAAAATTTTGCGAGTTGCC
>JBGTNM010000457.1:0-33120 GCA_041743025.1 Microcystaceae cyanobacterium | reverse complement strand
ATAGCGGGGGTATTGGGTGCTGTAGCGAATCCACTTGCCGAGAAAAATCACCCGTTCAGCCACATAATAACCAATAGCTTCACAACGTTGGCTAGCGGCGAGACATTCCGCAAACAACACAGGAGTCATGCGCTCATCTGCTTCTAGTAAATAAACCCAGTTATATTTCGGCGCGATGGTTTCTAACATCCACGTCCGTTGCTTGCCATGACTCTCAAATTCGTGCTGAAAAATTCGCACAGGATAGCAAGAGGCTATCTCAATGGTTCGGTCGCTGCTAAAAGAGTCAACGACAATAATATCGTCTGTCAGCGAAATGACGGACTCGATGCAGGCAGCAATATCGACTTCTTCGTTATAGGTCAGAATATATACTGAGATCATTAACGGCGGATGGCTCAATGTAAGATAAATTGTTTTTTTCTCAAGTATTTTAAGTTTATCAAGCCCTATGCGCTTTGTCTTGATTTCAGTTGAACACTCTCAATCAAAGTGACTTTGACCAATGCTCGTAAAATTTTAGTTCCGCGCTGCTGCGCTTTCGTCCCTAATTTCTGCAATAATTAAAAACTGACTTGTAAACAAAAATATACAAATAGACGGTTGGTTATGGCTCAAGCATCTGGTTCGTCTGATGTCCCTGATATGGGACGTCGCCAATTTATGAACTTACTAACCTTCGGCACGATTACCGGGGTGGCAGCCGGCGCTCTTTATCCTGTGGTGAGATATTTCATTCCTCCTTCGAGTGGCGGTTCGGGGGGTGGGGTCACCGCCAAGGATGCCCTCGGCAATGATGTCATCGTCAGTGAGTTCCTCGCTACTCACAACGCAGGCGAGCGCGTTCTGGCTCAAGGTTTAAAAGGCGATCCCACCTATTTAGTCGTCGAAGGAGATAAAACCCTAGCAAACTTCGGGATCAATGCTGTTTGCACCCACTTGGGTTGCGTCGTTCCTTGGAGCATCAATGAAGAAAAATTCATCTGTCCCTGTCACGGTTCCCAGTACAACGCTCAGGGTAAAGTGGTGCGTGGCCCTGCTCCCCTGTCGCTGGCCTTGGCTCACGTCAACGTGACCGATACTGACAAAGCCGTTTTTAGTACGTGGACGGAAACTGACTTTCGCACTGACGAAAACCCCTGGTGGACTTAAATTAGTGAACAGTGAACAGTGAATAGTGAACAGTGATTCAGTGAGCAGTGAACAAGCGTAACTGATAGCTGTTGAGGATTTGTGACATTATCGTTTAACACAACACATGAGAACACTGAATTACGCGGTAACTTGGCAAACCTTCAAGCAGGCAATGGTTCGGACGGGCCTGCTGGTAGCGGTTACAGTTGCCATTTTCTTGATTAATGCTTTTGTTTTTCCCCAAACGGCGGCGGCTTATCCCTTTTGGGCGCAGCAAACGGCTCCCATAACGCCACGAGACGCAACAGGACGACTTGCCTGCGCTAACTGCCATTTGGCTCAAAAACCTGCCGATGTAGAAATTCCTCAATCTGTACTGCCAGATTCTGTTTTTGAAGCAGTGATCAAAATTCCCTACGACCACAGCGTTCAACAGGTGTTAGGGGATGGCTCAAAAGGCGCTCTTAACGTTGGGTTTGTTTTAATGCTGCCCGAAGGTTTCAAAGTCGCTCCCCCCGATCGCATTTCTGAAGAATTGACTGAAAAAGTGGGTGGCGTTTACTTTCAACCCTACCGCGAAGATACGGAAAACGTGATCATCGCTGGCCCTTTACCGGGAGATCAGTATGAGGAAATCGTCGTTCCCGTCCTTTCTCCTAATCCAGCGACTGATAAAACCATCCGCTTTGGCAAGTATGGCGTTCACTTAGGAGCCAACCGAGGCCGCGGCCAAGTCTATCCGACTGGGGAAGCTAGCAACAACACTGCTTTTAAAGCTTCTCAAGCGGGAACGATTAGCCAAATTAGCAAGCCCGAAGCAGGCGGCTACACCCTCACCATTACGACAGCCAATGGAGATGTTGAGCAAACCATTCCCGCCGGGCCGGAGTTGCTTGTCTCTGAAGGTCAAGAAGTGGCAGCAGGGGAAGTCCTCACTAGCAATCCTAATGTGGGTGGCTTCGGTCAAAAAGATACCGAAATTGTCCTACAAAGTCCTGCACGGATAGGCTGGTTGATGCTCTTTTTGGCAGGCATTATGTTATCGCAAATCCTGTTAGTGATTAAGAAGAAACAGGTCGAGCGTGTCCAAGAGGCGGAAATGAATTTTTAGCGGTTAACTATCTTTAACCTTTCTAGACAGGCGTTGATTTTCGCCTGTTTTTTTTGTGGGTTAATAACTTGAGTTTGGGTTAAGTAGTCGTGCAAAATAAATTTCCTAGTTGAGAGAGGGAACAGGGAACAGGCAACAGGCAACAGAAGGGAGATATAGCGATTTGAGGTTTATCTCAGAATGGGTAAATAATTTTGTTTAGGTACTTAACTCGAAAAAATCGTTATAAACTGGTTATAAAACTGACATTTGAGATCACAGACTTTCTCCTCAATATTTATACAGTCATCAAGAGCCTTTTCAGAATCAATCAACTCTTTTAGGTGTATGGCGAGTTCTTGCGAGTGAGTATGTCCACCCGTCAGCGCTTCTTTGCCAATATCTGAACGTCTCGCATCATGTACCATGTGGAAGTAGTAGAACTCAGATTTAGGTTTATTACTATGTTTATCAGATGATGACAAGCGTTCTGAAATTTTTTGCCAAAGACAGCTATATTCTACCGAAACCAATACCTCTGCCCAGAAGCGAATGGCAGCCACCATTGTAACTTGGAAGCACTCTTTATCAAAGTTTTGGGTAAGAATTTTCAAGCCTTCTTCTCGAATTTTCTTAGTAACATCTGTCTCAGGTGTTGTTAAGATTTTTTCTCTTGTAGCACCTAAATTTAGCAAATCTTGAAAAAGTAGCTCTCTGTGAGAAAGCAGTGGAACACCTTTGGTCGTTCTAGGATATTCTTCATTCAGAATTTCTCTCATTGTTTTTTTTATCTCCTCTTTAGACAGGGCATCAATGACTAATTCATAAGTATTCACAATAGAGAGAGATAAGAAACGGCGTTGTATTAAAATATCTAAAAAGTTTTCCCAATTCATTGTTGAAAGGTGGCTAAATAACGGATGGGATTCAAGCTGTTTAATCAATAATTCTTCTTTTTTATTGAGTTTGTCAATCATAACTTTAAACCTCCTTAAAATAAATCTTCTAAAGCATTTCTCCAGTTTGTACCAGGATTGGGGGAAAACTCTCTCGCCAGATTCCACAAAACTTCAAAATCACGAGTTAGATGAGCGATTATAATCGGATCAGAAGCGGCAAGATTAAGCTCAAGCTGAAAAGTATTCACTGCCAATTCTCCATGAAGAAATACCCCCGTAAGCAGATAATTTCCCACTCTATAAATTGCTAGAGATGGAAGGGTGTCATAAAGCTTAATCTGAAGAAGTTGAGTTTTGCCAACGGCTTTTAATACTCTCTCTAATGTTTCTAAGTTTCGCATCACCTCATCTTTAATATTGATATCGACAAGGGTATCTTTTGAATACCTTCTCAAAACTTCCTCTCTAAGCTTCGCTGCTACGGACTTTGGCCAAGCCAGCAAAATTCTAATAGGGACACCATTCTGAATACATTCAATTAGTTGGTCACTATAATAAGGTAGATTTGGGGCAAATGTTTGAAGAATATCTACCTGGTTGCTGGTTTCATCTGGTAAATAGATGACTTCTTTAAGTTTGTTTTGAAACGTTTCTCTAGGAAATTTGGGATGAATATTATCAAGCCCTACTCTTAAAAAAAACATATACTTGTTCGTCCATTCTTGATACTCACCTAAAAGTTTTTTTTGGAGAGAATGTAGTTTGTCACTCGACGAACCTTGAATGTCAAACTTTTTATAAATTCCTCTTAATCTTTGCGTTAATGCTTCATCTTGTAAATCTTCATCTGGATATTTCTCATTGTACAATCTTAGTAATTTAGCTATAGATTGACCGTTAGTAAAAGGTCTTTGTGGTAAACACCTCAATACTTGTCCCTCACGCGGTGTGAGGTTATATTGATAACAAATCGTTTCTAAAAAGTCTTGCCAGTTCATAATTGTAGTTTTCTTCGCTTTTACTAATAATTAATTTATACGATATTATTTTTATAATCTATCTAATTATTCTTGTCAATATAACCAAAATTACACCTAGTTACACTTAACTTACTGTTGGGGGTATGACCGAATTACAAATTACACTTGGTTACACCCGATCAATCTGGTGAAATTTTAAGGAGTCGGGCAAAATTAGTATTGATGATTGAGACTAGGGAACAGGAAACAGTTAGGTTCTGCCTACGAAAATGATAACTCGATCAAAAATTAAAATCGGCTTAGCGACTTTTTGTTAGCAATGAGGTAAAAGCTATGGATAATAAGCAAAATCCTAAATCTCACTCATTAATGGAATTGAGTATTGCTCAGGAACGTCTGCGGCAAGCTCGGCACGCCTTTAATCTTGCCTTGGGTGCAACGGCAGTATCATTTTGCATTGGTCTTTTAGGGGCTGCCTTGCTTCTCTTCTATGGCAAGGTTTCCGAAGGAGCGATTACATCGGCTGGAGGTTTGGTTTCAAGCGTTCAATGCTTGAAACTTGCCAAAGACGCAAATGATCGGCTTGACAAAATTCAAACCGAGTTAGAGGGCTAAGATTGAAAAAACAGTGAATCAAAGGAAGGTTTGTAGTATTAACTAGTGTCAAGAAAGCCGTGTCATTCTTAGGCAAGTTGGCCTTGAAAACTTCATTCGTCAAGAAATTCTAGTCAAAGCGAAGGATATCTCCAGCATTAGCCGTAAAGGATTGCTGGAGAGCAGAATTATACCAATTTTCAAAAATCATGAAAGACGTAGTAGAAACGTTTCATGAAACGTCTCTACATGAGTCGGGAATTCATGTTAAAAGGAAAAGGAAAAAAATAAAGCCTTTACCTATCCCCCTTCCTCCACCTTAACGAGGCAACTTGACGCGGCGGCAGCGGCCCAGCAGAGCTAAAACACCCATACCTAGCAAAGAAACGGCTGTACCAGGTTCGGGCACAGATCGAGCAGACAGCCCGATAATATTAGCACTACCATTACCAATAGTACCCAGTGTTGTAGCAGCACCAGTAGATAAATTGATGGTATACAGTGTGGAGCCAGAAGCCGCAAAAGCAGTATTTATCAAGGTTGTCCCTTGACGGGTGGAGAAAATGTCAAATCCGCCATCGCCGAAGTCAACTCCCAATGACCCTACCGTAAATAGTTGTCCCGTGTTGGGAGAGACAGCAGGAGGAAGATCGCCAGCCAGAAAATTGGCAGTTCCCTGCGTCACCAAGATGTCTAAGGTGCGATCAATGCCATACAGCGTCGTCCGGCGAGTCGGATCGGGAGAAGGCGGTAGCGAATTGGTGTAAGCCTCGGCCACAATATCGGGGATGTCGGCGCGGTCTGCATAAGTGAGCGTGCCATCGACCCCAGCAAGTCCGCCTGTATTAGGATTGAGTCGCAAGTTCTGGCGAGCATCGCTGACCACGCGAATCCGGTCTGGATTGGGGTTAAAGTCAACGCCAAAAGCGTTCCCACTGAGTAAAAAGGGGGTAGGGTTGTTAGAAACGAGCGTTGCCTTTCCCGTCTTTGGGTTAATGGTGACGATACGGTTAGCGTCTGTCACCCCAAAAAGATCGCCGTTGCTCGGACGAAAGTCGATGCCTAGCAACATTTCTCCTGCTTGCAGCCCCGTAATGCCGACATTACGGGTTAGCATCGAATTATTGGCGTTGAAAGAGACTAGCGTATTATTGTTGGTCAGACCAACCAACTCGATGCTAGCAGCATCTACGGGTTTAGCACTGCCGAGATCGTGCAAGATCGCGATCGCGGCGATGGCTAGAGCGGAAACAACCGTGCTGAATTTGGGGGATTTCATGGGCAATTCTCCTTTCCTAGCTTGAGTGAGCTTTGTTTTAAGCTACGGAGAAGAGGCTGCTATGGATTCATTTACCAACGGCAATCGCCATCTTTTTTAACCAAGCGGAAATAACTGTATTTTGTTAGCGTAAAAAATTGAGTGCCTCTGACTGCTTTGCCTGTTCGACTTTCTCTATTTTTTGCATCCAGTCTTGTCTAAGTTGTGTATGTTCCCTAATTGTGCCAAGCTCATCACTCCAAATATCTGAAGCAACTTCCTGTAAGAAAATCTGCCATTCAGTGCGAACATCTTCAGCACGTAATACCCGATCAATGAATTCTTCGACAATAGCAAAGCCTGCTTGACTGGGGTCTTTTAAAAGAGTCTTAAGTTCTTTCTCACAGTTGTTAACTGCTTCAGCTTGAGCCTTAGAAAGATTATCTGCAATTTTTTCAGCAGGGGTAGGGGCGTGTATTCTTCCCGTTTTTACATCCAACCATTTATCTACCAATTTTATTTCAAGCTTATAAGGTGTTCTATTAGGAATTAAGACATCTAGATGTTTTCTAATTCTGTGCTGAACCAGCCCACGATATTGAAGATCGAAGGTTGCAAGCGTCTGAAAACCCAATTTTAAACCAGCTAAATCTCCTGGAATCTTTTCTACCATTTGCTTTAAGAACTCACTGCCATTTTCCTCCGCAATCTTTTCCAATCTTCCGTGAGTTTTTAGAATTTCTACTACACGGGATTTTGCTGTTTCTAAAGATTCCTTGAGTGCAATATCTAGCGACAAAAATTGTTTTGAAAGGTGGGTACGCACTTCATGCAAGCACTCAGCATAAGCAGTCATCTCCGCCCCCTCGGCATGACACTTTTGTTGAATCTTTTCTAAGGTAGGAATACCTGGCTCTAAGCGACAAGTTGCAATGGCAGAATCAACGGCTGTTTTAAAGGTTATATCCTCGATATCTCGTTCAGAAATCATTGATAAAACGAGTCCTTCAAGTTCTCCAGTCAAGTCATTCCAAAAACTTTCAAAAAGCCTAATAAATTTTGGGAAAAAACCATCTTTTGAGGTTTGTTTCCAAGCACCCTTAGCCTTTTCTAACTCAACAGCAACAGTTCTTTGAAGTTGAATTAGCCGATCTTGACAGGCAGAAGCGTATTGCTGATCTAAAACTTCAATTCTTTGTCCTAGATAGTGTAGGGCACGGTCTAAAATTTCAGTTTTTGCCTCCTCTGAGTTAGCACAGTTTGCAATGATAGTATCTTGAACATCAATGTGCTTATCAGCGATGTTTTTCTTTAAACTTTCACAATTTCTCCGGTTATCAGAACTTCCGTTAATATGGTTAAGCACCATGAAAGACCACTCTTTAATAGGAAGGTCAACTAGCGCACTATTAGCCATGTCATAAAGTTCAATATCTTCTTTTGCCCAGAAATCACCAGTGGTTTTGGGCATTCGGATAAATAAAACAAAATCGATATCTTGCCCTAATGTTTTTATCATTCGTTCTTCGTCACCAATCCCCGTATCTCCCAAACCGGGCATATCAACTAGAGTGATTTGTCCGATATCTACATTTGGGAAAGCACAAACAATCTTAACTTCTCGAACTGCAAGGTAATTGAAGTAAATTCGTTGTCTGTCTATCGTGTCTTGTGCAACATATTCTCGGATTCGATGTCGTGGAACGCGACGTGGAGAAGATTCTGATAGAGCATCACAATATTGATCAAGATTTTGATGGTATCTACGGAGATGATCGTACATAGCCGCCGCCTTGCTTGTTGCAGCCAATTCTCTAGAAAGTTCTGGCAATGGCATATCAGCAAATTCTTGAAGAGTTAAGGGATGGGAACCTAACTTAAGTTGCCAATAATAAGGGGCAATTACTTCATTCAAGAAAGAAAGCTCAGTATGAAACCAAACTTCAGCATAAGTTTCTTCGGCTTCTGAGTTATGGTGAATATTACTACGAACTCCTGTACAGTGTTGATCGTCACCATCAGGAATTTCAGCCGTTGATAACCCGGTCAAACTCTGGAGAAGTCGGCTTTTTCCCTGTCTAGCGCGTCCTACCACCCCAATGTTAAGGGTATTACGAAAAAACCTGAATTTAAGATTGTGGAGGGTAGTCAACTCAGTATCAATACTTCTTTGAATGGCAGAAAAATCAATTTCTCTGAGCCTTCCAATTGTACCAGGATCACCAACTTTATTGAGCAACTGGTCATGCTGCTTTTCAAGTTGGCATAAGGCATCCAAAAGAGTTTTGAGGTTAATCTCTACAGTTTCAATTTTTTGAGCGAGTGGACGGCGCTTTTGAATGATCCGAGCAATTTGGGTAGCTCTTGGTGTTGCAGCAATGTCAATTTGCAGGGTTGACGTCATAGCTTAATTGCCCTTCAATAAACTTAATTATAGAAAGATTGAGTCTTTCTATAATTGAGTATTCCCTGACTGCATGCATAATTTAACAAGCCTCTCCATTGAACTTACGTTTAATACGATTCTAAAAAGGTTCTGACATTGCCGCTAGACTCCAGCACAAGGCGCAGGGTTTGATTGTCTGCTTGTTTTAGAGGCGAGACAAATTTTTGACCGGGGGCAGGAATTCCCGTTTGTGGTAGGTAGAGAGTGGCTATCTTACCTAAAGGAACGGCACGTTCTAGCGAACCGTCTGGTTGAACGATCAAGCGATATTCCAACGTCTGTTTTAAGTCTGCTGGAGGCTGCCATCGCTGCTGCAAATACTGGCGTGCTTCCGCGACTTGCGGAATGGTATCGAGGAGAGAGGTGGTTTGCGAATTGGCGTTATCTCTGAGGGGTTCATTGAACGAAGAAGGCGAAGGACGAAGACCTCCCGTTACAGTTTGGGGGAATGGAAAAGGCGATCGCAAGGGAGGCGGCGCGGCTAAGCTAGGTACAGAAGGTACAGTCGATGAGGTCGGCTGCGGCAAGATGGTCAACCCTTTAGGAGCAGGCAACGAAATGACGCTCGGTGTCGCTGAAGCGGGTTTAGGGGGAGCAGGCGGGACGACGGGCGGCGGCGGCAAGACGGAGAGGGTAGGAGCTTGGATTGCGCCCGATGGCTGGCGAGTCGGGGGAATCCCTGAACTGACAGCCGGAGGAGGAGGCAAGGTTTCTCGATTGGCTAGAGAAGGCGGCAAGGCGGGAATCTGGACAGGCGCATTGGGTGGCGGTGGAACGGGAGGGATGACACCGACACTATCAGGTTGCTTTCTTTGTGAAGCTGAAGGATTGAGAGAGGTTAAAGATTGCGTCAATTGTGGCCATAAGTTAAATTGTTTCATCCCCCAAATAGCCAATCCAGTCACTAAAACAGAAACTGCCCCAATCGTTGCCCACAGAACTTGCTTACGGTGAGTTGTCTGTCGCAGAGAACCTGATCCACTCACCTCAGTTTGATAGTCTTCTAGGGCATTGGCCAGATCGAACAGTTGAGAAGAACTCAGTTGCACCGAAGGGTGAGAAGCGTTTTCTCCTAAAATTCCTAAGTCTAGCTCATGCGCCAGAAATCCTCTCGCTCGCAGCGACGGCGGTTCGCTTGGCAGCGAGGAAACATTCTGGTTAACGTCAGGGACTTCTGGGAGCGATCCGTTGAAGGGCGAAAGTGTTTGGTGAAGAAACGTCTGTAAATAGGAGCCGATCGCCTCGCACAAGAGGTTGAGCTTAGCGAGATCGCCCCTGACGGTGACTTGCTGTTCTGAGGGCAGTCGGGGGTCGTCAAAACGCAATTCAAACTGCAATTCTGGGGACTGAGCGCGTTCTGATTGACGAAATCGAAAGAGAGAAGCTCGCCTTCGCCAAATTTCTAGCGTACAAGTCGGCGGCGTATAGCGTTGGCGGGGGGACTCAGAAAAAGGCATCATGATCAAAAAGGGAACGGGGAACAGGCAACCGAAAATAGCGTTTAGCGAGCATAATCTAACAGAGCTAGCCAAAGGCGGCGGTGACCCTTGGGAGTACTGTAAAATAGTGAATCGACTAGTAGTTTGTAAGCTAAAGTTGACAAGGCACTAGCCGAAAGCGAGGGGCCCTCAGCCATGCGCTGTTGGTACAGATGGCTGAAGTTATCCAAATAATCCCCCAACAAGGCTGTCCGGTGAGGATCTTTATTTTGGGCGACAGTCTGTTCGAGTAGGGTGACGGCACGGCGAATTAACTCGGTGTGTTGGTAGGCGAGGTGAGCGATAATCAGAACCAGCGATCGCGCTTCTTCGACATCGAGGGTTTTGCGCCCTCCCGCACTCCGCCGATGGGGGTTAGACTGGCGCAATCGCCACAGTTCCACGCGATCGGGAATCATTGCTTCTAAGTTTAAGTTTTGAGCCGCTTGCAGCATAGCATCCGAACTGATGTTGGTCAGAGACTCCAACGAGAGCAACACGAGATCGATATGGGCTTTCATGTTGTCAAGTTGCCCACTTTGAGGCACTTGGGCCAGGGGTAAATCATTCCAATTCGGTGCAGGGGAAGGCTTAGTCACAGTAGGCGGCATGAATGGTTTCAACCAATGAGAGGTTATCAGTTTTTTATCATCAACGCGCAAAAATATTCTAGACTGTCTCGCATGAGTCTATACACTAACCCCAAACGAGGATTTCTGTGAATGAGTCTAGGATCGGTTGCTGACGAAGCTATTAAGCAAAATCTAGAGCAATTTTTAGTCGTTTTATCCGTTTCGTTGAGTGTTGCCACCGTTTCTCGCATCATTCCTTGGCTTCGCCAGATTCCCTATACTTTACTGTTGGTCATTGAATGATGGCGTGGCAGTCGTGGTTTTTGTGTTGTTGGTCGGCATATCCTTTGGAACCGTGCCTTTTTCGCTAACACAAACGATCGCTTGGAGTTTCACCTTTGTCGGCATCGGCATCGGCTTAATTGGCGATCGCTCACTGCGTCAAGAATATTCTAAATTGTTAGCCCGTCAAGTCGCCCTCAATCGAATTTTAGATTATCTAGCTAAACTAGACCTCTTTCCCGATATTGACTCCGAATTTTATTGCTACCAACAAGAATTAGTCCGAGGGCAATTAAAAAGCATTGACGCTGACTTAGAAAAGTTACAAAAAGAATATCCTCAATTGCGATCGCTGGCCAGAGAACAGCTACAAGCCACTCTTTTAGACATCGAAGCCGATACTTATGCCGAATTTATTCGCACAGGACGACTCAACGAAAACTTATCCCCTGAACGGAAACTGACTCAGTTCTTTGGTCTTTTTAAGGAGACTTTGCCCGACTTTTCTGGCAGCACTGGGATTAGTAAGGGAAATGCAACAAAATTGCGCTAAGTCCTGATTATGCAGGTTCTTGCTGTTCTACCCAGCGACGCATGAGTTCGACGGTGTATTTGTAAGAGTTATTATCGCACTTTTCAATCACATCATGACGTACCAAGGTTCCCAACGCATCTTGTATTTTTTCCATACTAAAACCTGTTTTCTCTACCAAATCTATAGCTGAAAGTTCTTCTTGACAAAGTTGACGTAATATCTCAATTTGTCCTTCTGGTTGACTTTTCGCTTGTACCCATACTCCATCAAAGTAAGCAATCCCGTCCCTGAATAATTCTGGAGAATTGATGACCGTTTCCACATTGTCTAGAGTAAAATATTTCTCTGGTTCTTTTTCTTCCTTGACTTGACAATTGAAGTCATAGACCAAGGTATGACAGATTAGCTGAATTAAATAGGGCTGACCGTTGGTTAAATTAATAATCTCTTCAACTGCTTCGGGTGTGTAGTCAATGGGGATGGGGTCTTCAATGAGTTGTCGTGCTGAATAAGGCTTAAGAAAGCTGATCGGAATTCTGTTAACGCTCCCATATAAAGGGTTCCAGTAATTATGACTCATTTCTTCTAATGTATGAAGTCCAGCAAAAGCCATGATGAACCATTGGTAAGTCTGAAACAATCCCCGCCAAAATTCTATAAGATTCGGATTCAATTGTTTCTCATTTAGCATTTCCTCAAGAATTTCAAATTCGTCTACGGTAACGATAAATTTTCGTCCATCCCGAACGCTATCTAATTTGTCGAGGAAACGCCGAAAAGATCGAGCGGGGTAGGAAATAAAGTGTTCTTCTAAAGGATTTTCTAGGGCATTTGGCTGGACTTTTGAGAACTGGTAGGAGATTTCGCTGGCGAGTAAATATAGTAACTGTCCTGTATTAGCAAGCTCTAGTATGAATTGCATATTAAAGTCGATGATGACTGTTTGGGAATCAAAGTAATACTTGAGGTTTTGCAAGATAGAAGATTTTCCCATACGTCGATGACCATATAGCACTACTGAAGGACATTGTCCTGGTTTTTCCCAAAGTTCTTTGAGTTCTTGCAGAATATCCTCACGTCCAAAAAATAGCTCACCTGTCACCGGATTGCCTGCAATATAGGGATTGGGAATAGTTCCTTCTATTTTTCTGCTTCCTATCCTCTCTAATTCTTCATCGATTAACGGACTCCACTGGCGAATAATCCGTCTGAGAAGAGATTTTTCAGGCGTTACGACTTCTTCAGCCATGTAAGCATCTAGATCATTGAGTTTTTTCGGGATAATAGAGAAAGTATCCTGTTTGTTGCGCCAACTCAGTGTATTTAAAGCGTAGACAATATGTGTACCAATCTCTCGAAGACGGGATAAAGCTTCCATTACAATTGGTCGCATCGCCGTCTCAGGTGGAGGAAGATCTGATGCTGTTTTAATGGCTTCAGGAAAGTCTGACAGTTGGTTACAAGCCAAAAAACTGGCCATGACTTCAAATGATCGCTCAATTTCTCCACTGTTAGGGTAGTTAGTTAAGCTAACATAACAAGAGCGATACTTTGCTAGATCAAAATTGGTAGCGTCAACGGTAGTTTCGTCGAGAAGTTGGTAGAGAAATCCAGCAAAGTCAGTAAGTGGGGTTTGAGTGCGATCGCGCCAAAGCCAAGTTAAACTATAAATTAGACGCTCTAGCAAACGGCTCGTAATATCTGTGGTGCAATCTACCCACTTGCCATTTAGTTCACCTAACAGTAATTGTTTGATACTAGGGAGTTTCTGCCAACCCATTTGAGTGATAGGAGCAAAAACAAAGTGTTCTGTCCTGGGATCACTTAACAATTCATAAAGGAAATTTAGGGGTAAAGGATGTTTTTGTAAGTAGGCTTTCAGAGCGCGTTGCACAACCCAACGTTGGAAAGGATTACCAGCGAGAGTTAGCAAAAAATTTAAGCGATCGCGTTTCAGATGATGAGTTAGTATTCGTTCTGTACCCGGCAATGGCAAAATCAAGATTTCATCCCATTCGGCTGGATGCTTAATACTAGGAAACCAACGATAGAGTATTACAGCTAGAAAATGAATCGGGAAGAAAAAAGGAATAATCCGAAAAATCCCTAGAAGACTGACAAAGCTACCTGCTATTCCAATTTGGAGCGATTCTTGACTAAATTCGGGCTGGATAATAACTAAAGCGAAACCGAAAGCTATACAAATCGTCGCACTCACGAAGACAGATCTACCAAAATTAATTTCCGCAGGAGCGATTCCAGTAGCGGCAAAACCGAGTGCTGAACCGTATGCCAAGCTTAATCCTCGAAACGCTGTATCATCGTTGGCAATACTACTAATTCCGTTAGCGATAATGCTAAACATAGATGCCAATAATAAAAAAATACACACACCAAATATCAGACCAACTATCAAACCAACAATTTCACCAATTGCCAACGCGACTGTCACCCCAACCGCCAGACCACAGGCAATACCAACTGGGATACTATTGGGAGTGATTAGCTGAAATTCTGCGGTGTCGGATAAACCTAACACTACACCGAATAAAATACCTGCCGCTACTCCAACATCTACACACAATACCATCCCTCCCATCCCTCTAGCGATACTGGCTGCCGCACCGAAAATTACGGTGAAAACTAGAGAGATGAAAGCACCTAATACCACACCTATTGCTACACCAAGTATCCAGCGAACCCAATTGACGGTTTCACCAATCTGCCAACTGCTAACTAGCAGAAGCGGCAACCCAACTAGCAACGATAAGAATAAGCTGATCACTGGCATGGTTAGATAAAGATTGCGGTAAGCTGGAATCCGTAGGATTTGAAAAATTTTCAATCCTGGCGCAGCTTGATAAAGTTCAGGATTAGCTTGATAGAGATAGCTTTTAAAGACTGTGGGGCGAAAGTAAACCCAGTAAGCGAGTAAACAATAGTGTTGTAAATTAAAAGGACTAATACACTTGGGAAGTTCATCCCTATAGGTAGGAAAAGTAGGCATAGCAATTTACTCTTGGGTACTACGGCAGTATAAAATTGCTGCTTGTTCTTGTAGCCTAGCAGGATGGCAATTACTGTCTGCTATCAACTGATTGATTTGGTCTTCAGTAAAGGTGATACTATTCCCTTGCAGGCGGTGTTGTAAAAACTGACTAGCATCTTCTTCTGAAAATACATCGACATCGATTTTCCTAAAAATATTCCAGAAAGGCGATGATGTTTTAGGAGTATCAGGAAATAATTCCTTTAATGGAGAACGACTAGCAGTAACTAGGGTCAAAGGAGCTTGAGAACTTCCCGTTAAACCTCGTAATAAACGTAATGTCTTCGGTAAATCCTCTGGAGGAAAATCTTCTCGGAAGACCTCTATTTCATCTATACAGACAATGTAGCGTTTACCTTCTAGCCTGTTGTTTAAATCCAAGCCAAAAGATACTGAACGAATGTCTAATTTGATTGCTAATGCTTGACAAAGTGCCGTGAAAAATGATTCATAACTCGAAATAATTTCCATATTCAGATAAATGAAAGCTTTTCTCTGAAGATTGAGACGTTGCCATCCCTCCTGACATATTTTCCACAAAATAGACGATTTTCCAATTTCTGACTCTCCCACAAGCGATCGACTCTGACCAATCCTCAGTGCTTCATAGAGTTGATTCAAGATTTCCTTACGGTTGAAAAAGCGAGTCGGATCTCGGATACAGCCCTGATCACCAAACGGCGGTAATGGGGAATCATTAGGAGATGGACGTTGAGAAATAAATTCTATTGGTGTCGTGCTTTCTTCTGGATCATAAATCTCTTCCCAGTTTATGCCCAAAGCTTGGCAAATACTCTTAAAGTTGTCTATTCTAATTATTTTCCTTTGCCAAAAACGTCTCACTGTGGGCATTTCTACTAGCGCATCAGCAGCTAATACTGGAGAGTATTTTATCGGGTATCTGCGCTTTCTGGCTTTATCAGCATTTTCTAGCCCTATTTTTGATGCTTTCAGTCCCATAAGAGATTTCCTCTCTGCGATATCGCAACAGCCCTCTAATTACTATCTAACACATATTGTGGTCAAGTTTAGCTCACCTTTTTAGCTCACTTACTGAAGCAGTAAACCAATTACTGATCCCCAAAGTGAGCTAATTGCTGATCCTTTTATTTTTTTACCTACGTGATAATATTCAATGAAAAGAAAAGAAAACTTGGTCATGATATATTTTTCTTAAATCACATACTAAGAATTCGTGTCAAGGATAGTTACTTAATTGAAGAGGATCAACATGAAGAACTTTATAGGATTGATTATTGTTAGTTGTGGGCTACTTTTAAACCCTTTTATTTCCGTACAGATACCTGTTGCTATAGCCCAACAAACCTGTCCAAAAATAACAGGTTCATGGCAGAGACAGGATGGATTTGTTTGGCGAATATCTCAAAGTAATTGTCAGTTAATAGGAAGGCTAGATGCACCAGCATTTACTCATAAAATCAATGGCATACTAAATAACAATGGCTTTGCTAACGTTGTTACAACTCGTACCAATCTTCGTGACGGATGTACTACAGAAATGTACAATACTCTTCAGGTGATTGATTATAATCGCTTTATAACTAAGACTTATGGA
The DNA here is from genome assembly GCA_041743025.1 of Microcystaceae cyanobacterium. Taxonomy (GTDB): domain Bacteria; phylum Cyanobacteriota; class Cyanobacteriia; order Cyanobacteriales; family Microcystaceae; genus JBGTNM01. The sequence continues at coordinate 17,227 of JBGTNM010000457.1, read as the reverse complement.
ACGGATGGTAGATGTGATTTATCCGTTAATTTTACTGACGAATGGGTTTATACTAGACTTCGTTAGTAACAAGTCAAAATAATTTTCTTGAGCAGTGCATACCTTTTTTGAATCCAGTAACAGGACAAATGCCCTCATCATATGCTTATACTTTCGGACCCAACACCGAGTATTAGCTTAGTTAAGCTGTCCAACACGATCGCTATCTTGACAAGCTAGCCTACACTAGAAGCATAAGACATATAATTCTAACTTTGCCATGAGCTATCGCCATATTATTACGATCGAGCCAGATAAACGCGGCGGCAAGCCTTGTATTCGAGGAATGCGGATCACTGTATACGATGTTTTGGGTTGGTTAGCGGCGGGAATGTCTCATGCAGAAATTTTAGACGACTTTCCAGAGTTGACAGAGGAAGATATTAGAGCTTGTCTAGAATTTGCTGCTGATCGAGAACATCGTTTAATTGCCGTAGTAGGTGATACTTGAAGCTACTGTTCGATCAAAATTTAAGTCGGAAGTTAGTGACTCGGCTGGCACGGATAATTTCTATAATATAAGTTTAAGTCAAGGAGGAACGGAGATGACACTCAAAGAACAACTTCTTAAAGAAATTGAACAATCTCCAGATCTTCTTGTCGAAGAAGTCCTCAATTTCTTGCTTTTTACCAAATCGAGGCAACAACAACTAGCAACACAGACAATTCCCAAGACTCAATCTAAATTTAAGCCAATTTGGGAAGTAGCTGATGAGATTATAGCGAGTTTGCCTGAAGAGGCGATTAATGAATTACCGACTGATGGGGCTACCCAACACGACCACTATCTTTATGGAACTCCCAAACGCCCTTGATGAAAGCCTTATTTGTAGATACATTCTACTGGTCAGCTTTGTTAAACGCCAGAGATGATTGGCATCCGCAAGTTCGCCAATTTAGCCAATCTCTTACAGATGTTTCCCTTGTCACTACTGAGGAAGTTTTAACTGAACTGCTGAATTTCTTCTCTTCATTTCGCTATGTAACACGGCTAGGAGCAGTTAGATTAGTTGATGATATTATTGCCAATCCCAATATTCAGCTTATTTCGCAGACTCATGAAACTTTTTTAGCTGGTTTTTCTCTCTACAGACAACGCTTGGCTCAAGAGTACAGCCTTACAGATTGTATATCGTTATCTTGACAAGCTAGCCTACACTAGAAGCATAGGACATATAATTCTAACTTTGCCATGAGCGATCGCCATATTATTACGATCAAGCCAGATAAACGCGGTGGCAAGCCTTGTATTCGAGGAATGCGGATCACTGTATACGATGCGGCAACTACTTTAGTACGATTAGAAATGTTAGAAGCTCAAAAAAGTAACAGTTCTGTAAACATTCTGGAAGTACAAGACATTTAAATGTCAACGCAATCTCTCGCCCAAATTAGAATCATTTTAGTAGAACCGGCTGGCCCCTTAAATGTGGGTTCAGTGGCGCGAGTCATGAAAAATATGGGATTAGAACAATTAATTCTCGTCAATCCTCAATGCGATCCTAAAAGCGAAGACTGCCGACGCATGGCGGTTCATGGCATAGATGTCTTAGAAAACGCCCAACAAGTCCAGGATTTACCCGCAGCACTACAAGGATGCCAAAGAGCGATCGCGACGACTTCCCGCTCTCGTTCTGCTAATACCCCCCTAGAAACGCCTCGCGCTGCCCTTCGGTGGTTGCTAACCCCCAACCTAACTACCGCCCTCATTTTCGGACCCGAAGATCGCGGTTTAAGCAATGATGAACTCAAGTACGCCCAGCGATTCGTCTGCATTCGCGCTAATCCTGACTATCCCTCCCTCAATTTAGCCCAAGCCGTCGCCGTTTGTGCCTACGAACTGTATCAGGTAGCCTTAGAAGCTGATACGGACAGTGAAACCCTAGAAATTGCCCCTGCCTCCTTAGATGTTTTAGAAGGCTACTATCAACACCTCGAAGCCACATTGCTTAAAATAGGTTATCTCTATCCGCACACCGCCGCCGCTCGCTTAGAAAAATTCCGTCGGCTGTATAACCGAAGTGGACTCGCCGACGAAGAAGTCGCTCTTTTACGAGGTATTCTCGGTCAAATTGACTGGCTCTGGCAACTTTTAGAGCAACCCCAAAGTCTTGAATAGTTGATAGTTAATAGTGAGCGATTACTCATTCCCAATAACTGACTAATTATGCCTCGTCGAACGATTCATCCCTCTGCTTTCAAATCCAATTCTAACTTTTCTGCACGTCCTGCTCGTAATCGGCAAGCTAAACGCCGCGCACCCTCAATTGACCGCAGGGGAACCACTACGCTAACGGTTACTGCTAAACGGATTGAACGCCTCAAAAAAATGCCGTCGCCACAGCAACAGATAGTGTCTTCTTTGGTGTTGAGCGGATTGCGGTTGGCGATTGTCGGCATTGGTTTGGGGGCAATCGTCGGAACGGTTTTCTCTGCGATCGATCCGGTGAGTTTATTGGCTCGTTTTAATCCCCCTCTGCCAGTGGTAAAACCTGCCTCCCCCGCTTCTACCGACGAGCCTCCTGTTGCTCAATCGCCTCCTTCTCTCAAGTTCGCTGAAGAATTAACCCCTCTCAAAACTAAACTAGAAGTATTAGTTAAAAAATATCCGAAATTGCAAGCGCAAGCGTGGTTTGTGGATATCGATAATGGAGCTTATGTTAATTTAAACGGCAACACGCCAATAGCAGCCGCCAGCACGATTAAAATTCCGATTCTTGTGGCTTTCTTCCAAGATATCGATGCGGGAAAAATCGCTTTGGATGAAATGCTGACGATGGATAAAGCCGTTATTGCTAGTGGTTCGGGAGATATGCAGTACCAGCAACCCGGTAAAAAATTTAGCGCATTGGAAACCGCCACCAAAATGAATGTCATCAGCGACAATACGGCAACTAATATGTTGATTCGGCGCTTGGGTGGAAAAGAAGTTCTCAACCAACGCTTCCGCGAGTGGGGTTTAACCGTTACTGTCATTAACAATGCCTTGCCAGACTTAGAAGGAACTAATACGACCAGTTCTCAAGACTTAGGCAACTTATTGGCTAAAATCCAACACGGTGAATTTATATCACTGAAATCTCGCGATCGCTTGCTGGGGATCATGCAACAGACGCGCACCAATACCTTATTGCCGCAAGGTATCGAGAAAGATGCTGTTATTGCCCACAAAACGGGAGATATTGGTTCTATCATCGGGGATGCAGGTATTATCGATATGCCGACTGGAAAACGCTATGTTGCGGCAGTGATGGTCAAGCGCCCCCACAATGACATTGCCGGACGCACGCTCATTCAAGAGATGTCACGCACTGCTTACCAGCATTTCAAATGGTATCAGCCTCGTCCAACAGTTAAACAGGAAACAGGAAATAGAGAATAATTCTTCTGTAACTGCCGTCCGTTGCAGCGCAGTAGACAGATACCCGACTTCTTAGAGAAGTCGGGTATCTCACTGAATATTTGTCGCTTCAAACGCTGACTCAATGTATTGCTGTAGCGTCAGTTGATAACCTTGCCAAATCACAGGTTGCCCCAATATGATCGCACTTTGCAAAGGTTTTTCTAAAGAATTTGCCTTTTTTTGAGAGGCGACTAACGCCACATCGAAGCGGCAGGGACACTCAGCAAAATGGGGATATTCTGCTAGAAAAAAAGCAGCCGTGCGGGTAATTTTAGCCTGTTTTTGCAGAGTTATCGCCAAAATTCCGCCAGCGTCCCAACTACCAGAACTGCGCGTTTTCACTTCGACAAAAGCGAGTGTAGCCTTGAGGGAAGATTGAGCGATAATGTCAATTTCACCCCACCGACACCGCCAATTTTGCTGTAAAATCGTCCATCCTTTGGTGGTTAGCCATTGGGCAACCAATTGTTCTCCCAATTGAGCGATCGCAGTCATTAAAGGGTAACAAAGACAGGTTACAATAAGACAGAAAGCAAAAAAAAAGTAAATTTTTTGCATTTTCTACCACAAATACTATACAAGCTTCTATTACAAATTTGTCAATATGACTGTGCAAACCGACTATCTTAACCCTCAAGCAAATTCGCATATTTTTAAGCGATCGCTCTTATTAATCCTAGCTTTGATCGTTAGTTTGAGTGTATTCATAAAACCTGCTTTTGCCATTGATTACGCTCAACAATATTTGGTCAAGCAGGATTTTTCAGGTCAAGATTTAAGAGATGCTAAATTCGATCACGCCAATCTGCGAGGAGCCAATTTTAGTAATGCTAACCTCCAAGGTGTGCGTTTTTTTGCCGCCAATTTAGAATCAGCAAACTTTGAAGGAGCCGATTTAAGAGTAGCCGATCTAGAATCGGCTCGCCTCGTTCAGACTAATTTTACTAACGCCAATTTAGAAGGGGCATTTGCTATCAACACATTATTTAATGGCGCGATTATCGACGGTGCTGATTTTACCGAAGTCCTGCTGCGCCCCGATACCGAGGAAAAACTCTGCGCGATCGCTCAAGGAACCAACCCAGTGACCGGACGCAATACGCTGGATACTCTATTTTGCCCCTAAAGTTATCTTTTTAAGATTACATAAATTAGTTATGCATTCTACGCTCAAGGAACCGTTTACGCGAACGGGTGTTGGCTTGCACTCTGGAGAGACAGTTCAGGTGCGCGTCCTACCAGCACCATCGGGGGAAGGACGCTATTTCGTGCGGGTGGATTTACCTCAGATGCCGATGATTCCCGCACAAGTTACTGCCGTCAACCAAACCCTCCTATCGACAGAACTCTCAGCAGGAGAAGGCAAAGTCCGCACGGTAGAACACTTGCTAGCTGCACTAGCAGGATGTGGCGTTGAAGATGCTCGCATTGAAATCGACGGGCCAGAAGTGCCTCTGCTCGATGGTTCAGCCAAAGACTGGGTAGAAGCCATCCTCCAAGCGGGTGTGATTCCCTCTGTAACCCGAAGAAATAATGGCGTGTTTTTGACTGAACCTATCTGGATTCGCGAAGGGGATGCTTTCGTAGCAGCCTTACCTTCAACTGAACTGCGCTTTACCTACGGCATTGATTTTCCTTACCCTGCCATTGGCAATCAGTGGTATAGCTGGAATCCATCTACAGAACCGTTTGCCGCGGCGATCGCACCTGCGCGGACGTTTGGTTTTGCCGACCAAATCGAACAACTGCAACAGGCGGGGTTAATCAAAGGGGGGAGTCTCGAAAATGCCTTGGTTTGCGATCGCGAAAAATGGTTGAACCCTCCTCTGCGCTTTCCGAATGAACCCGTGCGCCACAAGCTATTAGATTTAATCGGCGACCTCAGTCTTTTAAAAACGTTACCCCAAGCTCATTTTCTCGCCTACAAAGCCAGTCACAGTCTCCACGTTCAACTAGCTCAGGCGATCGCCTCTCAACACTAATCAAAGCGCAAAAGCGATCGCGTCGGTTGTAGTCGTTGGCGGTTGTCCGTCCAAACACTCGACAAACACTTGCATTGCCTCCATCTGTGCTGCTCCGAAAATGGTCGCAATCGAGACATCGGCAGCATCCCGTCCCGTGCCAATGCGAATGAATCCGCTACGAGGTGCGAGGCGCGTTGGATCGAACAAATACCAGCGATCGCCTAAATATGCCTCAAATACGGCATGAAAGTCGGGCGGTTCTAAGCCACAAGCATAGTTAGAAACAAACCTCGCTGGGATATTCAAAGCACGGCAGAAAGCAATGCCGAGATGGGCAAAATCCCGACAGACTCCTGCTCGTTCGGTAGCAGTATCAAAAGCCGAGGTTTGAGAGTTGGTACTGCCAGATAGATAAGTGACATTATCATAAATCCAGTTGCAGATGGCTGTTACTCTCGAATAGCCCGGATACAATTCGCCAAATTCGTACTGTGCCAAGCGCATAAGGCGATCAGACTGACAGTAGCGTGATGGATAGAGGTACGTGAGGGCATCAAAGGTTAACTTAGCAGGCGGAATTTCTGCGATCGCATCGGGATTCTCTTGAATCAAAGACAATTCAACCGTTGCCTCATAATCAATTTTTAAATCTCCGCTTGGTGCATTAATTCGCAAGTAGCGATTTTTTAGGAGAGGAGAGATATATTCTTCAACGGTTAAGTCTGGCTTAATCTGTAACGTTTCTTGCACTAGAGCTTGCTGGCTGTTTTTGACAGGGAAAATGTTAAAAATAAAAGTAGTAGGCGCAAAGACGTTATATTTGATATGGCATCCAAGATAAAATTTCATGTTGCTTTTGTGTTCCTTCAATAAAAATTTGACCAGACAAGTTGCCATTAGTTACTATTAAAATTCTATCTTAAAAATAAAAAATAAACGCTTAAATGTCATTAAATCTAGATTTTTAAATGAGTTGGCTTTCCCGTACTTGTGGTAATTATAAAATTTTATGAGTTGATGTAGGATGGGTTAGACAGCAGTAAGCATTCAAACTTAACCAGAAATTATCAATCCGTCGTAACCCATCTTTCAAATATCATTCTCCTTCGCTATGATGAGAGGCGCGAAGAGATTTATGTCATTGCAGGAGAAACCATCGGCTTTATCGTATCACCTAACGGAACTGTGGAGTTTGAAAATGAATAATAAACCTAATTTTTACCAAATGCCTCGCCAAGACTTGAGACAATTTTGGAAACAAAAAGCGATCGCAACTTGTCAACAGGGATTACTTGAAGCGATGAAAACCAATCCTATTGGTGCATTTGTTGTCGGTGCAATTGAAGGTTGGAAGCAATAAAATTTTTTTGGAAGCTTTTCTATTCTTCCACTGATTCAAAGTCTACCCGTTGATATAAGTCCTGTAAAGAAATTTGCCAATCAACAGAAACTAAGTGCAAAATAGCATTTTCTCCTTCATAGAAACTAATTGACCATTTCTCCTCAGATTGTTTTAGGTATTGCTCAACTGTATAACTATATTGATTAATTAAAATATATTCTTGAAAAGTAGGAATAGACCGATAGTATTTAAACTTATCTGCTCTATCATACCCTTGGGTAGATTTGGATAACACTTCAATAATAATTTGAGGGTTAGTAACATTTGATTTACCTTTTCCGTGATAAATAGGTTCGTCTTTAATCACCATCACATCAGGATAGGTATAGAAATTGTATTCAGGCAACCACAAGCGTACTCCTTCCATATAAATATCATAAGCTTGAGAATTGATATTTAAAGGAAAATTTCGGCAAAAATTCAAACAAATTTTATTATGATTCGTTGTTCCTCCTACCATCGGTATAATTTCTCCATCAAGATATTCATTTTTGTATTCGGCGGTTTCCTCTAATTCGAGGTATTCCTCTGGAGTGTAGTAGCGTTTTTCCGTTTGTAATTGCATTTTATCTGTCCACTTTGTCTAATTTTGATAAATACTTTATTCTGGTATCGTTGACTCTATTTGTTTTCTTCTTTTTAGTAAACGTTCCCATTTTTGCTGACGTACCTCTGCTTCGAGCTTTGCTAATATTTCCTCTAGTCGTAAGTTATTTAATTCTAACTGGTGATTGGTTTCTCGTAAGTATTTAAGGCATTTTTTACGAGATGTTTCATCAGGATAAGGATAAGATGAAGCCATGGCAAATTCCAAATTTTTTTGATTTCTTTAACGCTGGCACTAGCACCAGCTAAATTAGCTGAAGCTTGCTCAATCGCTTGTGCTAATAAATCTAGCATAGCATTGGATGCTATAGGTTGGGCTTCTAATACAGTTAACAGGATTGAATGTAAGCGAGAATAGAAAACTCTTTGTCTTTCTCTTGCACTTTGTAACTCATCTAACTCAGCAATAGTTCTTTCTGTTTCTCCATAGCGTTCAAATAATAACCATTCTGTCGATGAAGCATCTTCTATTGCTTCTGCAAGTTGTCGTAATAAGTTAAAGATAAGGGTTAATACTTCATCCGATAATTATGCCATTCTTAGTCATTATTTACGTTGAATGCAAGACGTAATCAATACCGTTGAACTTAGTTGTACCATAATCCTAGATGACGAGTAAACCCGACCCCCTACTTAAAAAAACCATGAGCTATCAAATAAATCGACGGGATTATGCAGCCATGTTTGGCCCGACGGTGGGGGATAAAGTCCGCCTCGCCGATACCGAGTTATTCATTGAAGTCGAAGAAGATCTGACGACTTATGGCGAAGAAGTGAAATTCGGCGGCGGTAAAGTCATCCGCGACGGCATGGGACAATCGCCTATTACTAATGCTGATGGGGCTGTCGATACTGTCATTACCAACGCCTTGATTCTCGACTGGTGGGGTATTATTAAAGCCGATATCGGCATTAAAGACGGAAAAATCGACAAAATTGGCAAAGCAGGCAATCCTTACATTCAAGACAACGTAGACATTATTATCGGGCCGGGGACGGAGGTAATAGCAGGAGAAGGTAAGATCGTTACGGCTGGCGGAATTGATACACACATTCACTTTATTTCTCCTCAACAAATCGAAACTGCGATCGCATCTGGCATCACGACGATGATTGGCGGCGGTACGGGGCCTGCCACTGGGACAAAGGCAACAACCTGTACGCCGGGTGCGTGGCATCTAGCGCGAATGTTGCAATCCGCCGATGCCTTTCCGATGAATTTAGGCTTTCTGGGTAAGGGAAATAGTGCCAAACCCGAAGAACTCGCCGCCCAAATCAGGGCAGGGGCAATGGGGTTAAAACTGCATGAAGACTGGGGGACAACGCCTGCCGCGATTGATACTTGCTTAAGTGTAGCCGATGAATACGACGTACAGGTAGCCATTCATACCGATACGCTCAACGAAGCGGGATTTGTCGAAACGACGCTTGCCGCTTTTAAAAACCGCGTTATTCACACTTTCCATACCGAAGGGGCAGGTGGCGGTCACGCACCCGATATTCTGAAAGTTTGTAGCTATTCCCATGTTTTGCCATCTTCTACCAATCCTACCCGCCCTTTCACCGTCAACACCCTAGCAGAACACCTTGATATGTTGATGGTCTGCCATCACCTCGATAAAAACATTCCTGAAGATGTTGCTTTTGCCGATTCGAGAATTCGCCCCCAAACGATCGCGGCTGAGGATATTTTGCACGATCTCGGTGCTATTAGCATGATGTCTTCTGATTCCCAGGCGATGGGCAGGGTAGGAGAAGTTATCATTCGCACTTGGCAGACGGCACACAAGATGAAAGTTCAAAGAGGAACGCTTGTCTCTGGAGAAACGCATGATAATGCTAGAGCCAAACGCTACATTGCTAAGTATACGATTAACCCAGCGATCGCTCATGGCATTTCTCATCTGGTTGGTTCTGTTGAAGCTGGTAAAATCGCTGATTTATGTTTGTGGCAACCAGCTTTTTTTGGCGTAAAACCGGAACTGGTGGTTAAAGGAGGCGCGATCGCTTGGGGGCAAATGGGCGATCCCAACGCTAGTATTCCGACTCCTGAACCCGTTTATATGCGTCCCATGTTTGCCGCGTTTGGTGGTGCGATTGGGGCAACTTCTATCACTTTTATTTCTCAAAAAGCATTAGAAGAAGGCATCCCTCAACAGTTGGCTTTAACCTCTCAAATTCAGGCGGTTTCTAATACACGCCATCTCAGTAAGGCAGATATGAAACACAACGACACAATTCTACCCATTGAAGTCGATCCTGAAACGTATGAAGTTAGAATCGATGGAAATTTAATCACCTGCGAACCTGCTAGCGAACTACCGATGGCGCAACGTTATTTCTTGTTTTAACCAAAACTTACGCAGAAACCAGGTTTCTTAAGTAGGTAGCCCTAATTAAATACACCCCCTGTAGTCCCCCTTGCCAAGGGGGACGGCGACAGCCGGGGGTTGCATACGGCTATTTTTCCTGTCCAGGTACTTAACGTAATTACTGGATAGCCTTTGATTAATCACTCTTAAACCCGGTTTCTTGGAAAAATTATGACAGCAAATAATTTTTTATTTGCTTCATGACTTGTAAAACCTGATAAAAGTCTTCATTCATTCGTTTAGACAAAGTTAATTTATCTGAAAAATCGTAGCTTTTAGCTTCCTGATTCAATTTGACAAAGAGATAATCTTCTCCATTTGTCACTATTCCAAAAACAGGTTTTTGTCTCTGAGGATTTGCCATCATGTAAGCCAAAGTCTGCGGAATCGCTAGAGAAGCATTGAAACCGTAGCGTTTTGCCTCAATTACCACAACCCAAAATTGATTTTGTACAACCAGCGCATCAATAAAGCCTTGTAATATCATTTCTTTGTCTTCAAGTTCAATTTTTACTGCCTGTTCAGCTTTAATTTTGAAAGGCGGATCGCATAGATGAACCATTTCTAATAAAGGAGCCACTATAATAAAATTTAGTGTTCCTTCTGAGATTGAATTATCAGCCGCATAATAAACATATCGCTCTTTAAGAAAATTCAGCTTTTCTGTGTCTGATTCTGTTAATGCTGGTAACGGCTCAAACCACTCAGTAAAAAACGTAGCCTCATTGCTGCGGGTTAAATGAAACGTTCGATCTACCTCATTGAGGCTAGTAATGGCATTAGAAATTCCGATTAATTGAACCATTACTATTCTCCACTTTTGGGTATGTTTTGCAATTAGGAGGACTGAGTATTTGATATCGGTAATTCAGTACCACAAATCTTACAAAAATTAGCATCGCGCTCGTGTAGATATAATCCACAACTAGAACAAACTTTCTCGGTTTTGCTGGTCATTCTTAGCAATTGTTGTGTTAACAATCCGATCTGCCAAGGAATTAAAAGAATGCCGGAAAGAATCATTAATATAGTTACAATTTTCCCGCCTGTTGAAAGAGGTATTATATCTCCAAACCCTACCGTTGTCATGGTAACGATTGAGAAATATAAAGCATCAAAGAAATTGTCAAAAACATCAGGATTAGCTTTATTTTCAATCTGATAAATAGTTCCTGAATAAATAAATACTAGAGAGAATAAACTGAGAAAAATCCGAATTAAAATGATGCTGTCTTCTGGTTTAATATTAAAAATCGATGTTTTAAATTCAACTAGCCGCAAAACTCTCAAAAGTCTAAACCATCTTAAAATGCGAAGATAAAGGACATCTATAAACCCGACTAGTAAGGGAAAAATCGACAATAAATCGATGAGAGAAAAAAAGTTAAAGATAAATTCAATTTTATTCTCAGCACACCAAAAACGCAGAGCATATTCTAAAGCAAATATATACAAAATAGCCTGATCGATTCGATGCAACCAACGGTTTACATCTGCGGGAATAGAATAAGTTTCAGCCACAAAAATAATGCCTGAAAGTAAAATTAAGCCTAGGATGCTTAAATTGACTGAAAAACCGACAGGCGTTTCTACTTCATTAAGAGCAAAAGCAAGACAATTTTTTAGCGATCGCTTTTGGTTTAAACTTCCCTCATTCATTGCTTAAAAGCTATCTTTCATCTCTCTAATCGTGCCAAAAACGCTGGCAGGTTCGGTCTGTCCTGCTACGGCTTGTAAAGTGGCCACATCCCAACGTAAAAAAGGATTGGTTAACTTTTCGACTCCTAACAAAGAGGGAACCGTTGCTTCTCCGTGCGATCGCATTTTTTTAACCTCAGCTATTCGTGACTGCAAGGCTGAATTATCCGGTTCAACGGTTACGGCAAATTTAAGATTGTTGAGCGTGTATTCGTGAGCGCACCAAATTCGGGTTTTATCTGGCAATTGCCGCAATTTTGTCAGAGAACTTACCATTTGTGCAGGCGTTCCCTCAAATAAGCGGCCGCACCCTCCCGCAAAAATAGTATCCCCACAGAATAACTCGCCAGTTTCTCCTGCTGTTTCTGGGGGAAAATAGTAAGCAATATGAGCGCGGGTATGTCCAGGAACAAAGAAAACCTCTGCCTGCCGTCCGGCAAATTCGACACGCGAACCTTCTTTTAAAAAAACTTGTTGTCCGGGGATTCTGCCGCGATCTTCTTCTCCCCCATAGACACACAGGTGAGGAAAACGCTCTATTAAATCACAGTTTCCCCCCACATGATCGGCATGGTGGTGAGTGTTAAAAATCGCTACCAATTCAGCGTTTAATTCGTCTAAACACCGAAGAACAGGACTTGCTTCAGCCGGATCGACCACAGCCGCCGTGTTGGTTTTGGGGTCGTGCAGGAGGAAAATATAATTATCTGAGAGAACAGGAAGGCGTTTGACGTGCATGGCGGAGTCGAGGTTCAATCCTTTACAGTTTTAGTCTATCGCCGCGCCCTCTCAAAAGCATCATCCTACGAACGTTAAAAAGGCAATTCGGCGGCGAAATCTTGACGCTTAGCAAAACAGTAAGGCCCCATTAATGCCCCCCAAATCGCCTGCCCAGTTTGGGGGTTAATGCCTTTGTCGTAAGTTCGCAGTTCGCGATCGCTGACTTCAAACCCCAATGAGACATGATAAATTTGCCTGCCATCGCTAAACTGACAAGGCTGGTCTGATTGGCTAAACGCCCGAAACTGACAGCCTCCCGACACGGAAAAGTCTTGTTCAACGCTCAAGGTACAACCCGGCGCACTCAGCCATTCAACCGATTGAGAAGTGAGAGACTCTAGCAATTTGCGCTCGTTGCCCGCCCCTTGGACGAGTTCCCTTTGCTTGAACTGATAGTGCTGTACCTCAATGGCAACAGGCAACTCCTGGGTTTGACGTAAACGCAGGAGTCGCTGACGATAGGGACGGTCTAAATTCACCATCGGGGCTTGTTCGGCAAATAAAGTTAGGCTATCTTCGACAAATAAGGGGACAGGACGCAACCACAGCCGTAAGTGAACGTACCACATCGGTTGAGCCAACGCTTGTTCGCGGTTATCAAATTCTCCAGCCAGATAACTTGCCAATAACTTTAGCTGATCACTAATCATGGGTAATAATTTACACCCTACCTCCTACCCCCTAAACCCTAATTCCTTGGCAAAGGAGTCCATAAAGGGGACAATAGAATCGTGGGTACTTTAACATTAATTTAAGTTTTGCTTTGTGGATAAGGTTCGTACAGTTTCCGAGACTAAACGTGAGTTCTATCGCCAGCACACTCGACCGATTAACTCGGTGTATCGGCGGGTTGTCGAAGAATTGATGGTAGAATCTCACTTGCTTTGTGTCAATAACGATTTTCGCTACGATCCCATCTACGCGCTAGGGGTAGTAACCTCCTTTGAGCGTTTCATGCAGGGATACAGCCCCGAATCCGATAAAAGCTCAATCTTTGCCGCTTTGTGTCAGGCAGTTGGGGCCAATCCTCAACAATATCGCCAAGATGCTGAAACGATGCTTAATGCCGCTAAAGGGTTGAATGTGGCTGAGTTATCCGCCAAAATTGGTGACTCAGATGAAGGCACAGACAATGCTGTTATAAATACCTTACAGGCGATCGCTCATCAAGGGCAGTTTAAATACAGTCGCTTGTTTGCCATAGGATTGTACACTTTCCTAGCAGAAGTTGATGCCAGCCTAGTGAATGAGAATGACAAACGCGAGGAAATCTTAAAGCAATTGTCAGCAGCACTTCACCTTGCTCCCGATAAACTGCAAAAAGACCTCGATCTTTATCGCAGTAATCTCGATAAAATGGAACAGTTATTAGCTGTCATCGAAGATGCCTTAGACGCTGAGCGCAAGAAACGAGAAAAGCAAGAGCAAACTCAAAAAGCTGCCGATGCCAATACCTGGAAATCACCCGCTTGAGGTCTCTCTCTCACCAGACAAATAACACTTGCTGGTAATAACGGCGCGACTCCAAAAGGAATCTGACAAGCTATACTTTCAAAGTCAGTGTTAGGATAGGCACTGAACTCTATTTTTTGTACGAGTTAGGCAATTAGAGAAAATTATGTCAATTTATGTGGGCAACCTTTCTTACGACGTGACAGAAGCCGATCTGAACGAAGTTTTTGGCGAGTATGGAAAGGTTAAACAGGTTTACCTACCGACTGATCGAGAAACGGGTCGTTTCCGAGGTTTTGCCTTTGTCACGATGGATACGGATGCAGAAGAAACGAAGGCTATTGAGGAGCTAGATGGTGCAGAGTGGATGGGCAGGGCTATTAAAGTCAATAAAGCTCGACCACGCGAACAAAAAAGCGGCTCTTTTGGCGATAAACGGCGCGAAAGATAACTATAGCAGAAGGCAAGAGGCAAAAGGCATTCAGGCAAGAGTCAAACCCTTGATATTGTTACGTTTAAGCTTTTAAAAATGTCAAACACCTTTCTGCGCTCTGCTATCAATATTAGTGAACCGTAAGCAGTAAAGACGCGAGATTTCGCGTCTTTACAATTATTCAGTTAGTACGAAGGGTTTAAAGACGTGATCGCGTCTCTAATATTGTTAAATAGCGATCGTAGGTTTATCTAGCGGCCCGACACGCTCAAGAAGATTTTTTAATTCTTCGCCTTCAATCACTTCTGTGTCTAGAATTTTTTGAGCAATTTCTTCGAGCAAATCCCGATTTTTTCTCAAAATTGATAGGGCTTGTTGGTGGCCATTTTCCACAATTTCTTTGACTTCAGAATCAATCGCTTTAGTCGTGTCTTCACTGAGCAAGCGACGAGGATTCATCATACCATCTCCTAAGAAATTGGGGTTTTGCTGTCCTTTTTCATAGGCAAGCGGCCCCAATACCTGACTCATGCCGTAGGTCGTTACCATACGTTCAGCCAAGTCTGTCGCCCGTTGCAGGTCGTTAGCTGCCCCGGTGGTAATACTGTTGAAGACGACTTCTTCGGCGGCGCGTCCGCCTAACAAGGTGGCAATTTGGTCGCGCAATTCTGATTCAGCTAATAAAAAGCGGTCTTCGGTTGGTATTTGTAAGGTGTAGCCCAAAGCAGCCATTCCTCTCGGCACAATCGAGATTTTTGCCACTTTTCCGCCACCGGGCATTGTCGCACCGACAATAGCGTGGCCAACTTCATGATAAGCGACGATTTTTTTCTCTTTATCGTTAAGGACGCGACTTTTCTTCTCCAGTCCGGCGACGACTCGTTCAATCGCTTCGTAAAAATCCTTCTGAGAAACCGTTAGCCGTTCGCTGCGGGCCGCGAGAAGGGCCGCTTCATTGACCAAGTTTGCCAAATCTGCCCCAGCAAAACCAGGTGTACGGGTGGCAATCTCTTTTAGCAATACATCACTGTCTAATTTCACCTTTTGAGCGTAAATTTCCAGGATTTTCAGGCGGCCCGATAAGTCAGGGCGATCAACCAGCACCTGTCGGTCAAAGCGTCCAGGGCGCAACAAGGCGGGATCTAAGGTTTCCGGGCGGTTGGTCGCTGCCAGAACGATCACCGTTGCAGCCCCAACACTGAACCCGTCCATTTCACTCAGGAGTTGGTTGAGGGTTTGTTCTCGTTCGTCATTGCCCCCCATAAAGTTACCAGAGGCGCGAGATTTTCCAATCGCATCCAATTCATCGATAAAGATAATGCAAGGAGCTTTTTGCTTGGCCTGTTCAAATAAATCCCGAACGCGGGCCGCACCTGCACCGACAAACAATTCGACGAATTCTGAACCAGAAATGCTAAAAAAAGGCACATTAGCTTCTCCTGCAACGGCTTTGGCCAGTAGCGTTTTGCCGGTTCCCGGCGGGCCGATTAATAACACACCTTTAGGAATGCGGGCCCCAATTTGAAGGTAGCGCTGAGGACTTTTCAAAAAGCCGACAATTTCAACCAGTTCGGTTTTTGCTTCTTCTACACCTGCCACGTCCTCGAAAGTGACTTTAGCGGCATCACCTTCAACATAGACTTTAGCGCGGCTTTTGGTAAAAGAAAGTGCCCCCGCCGGGCCGCCACCGCCTCGATTGAGGAAAAACTGCCAAACAGCGACGAAAATCAAGGGCGGAATGACCCAACCCAAAATATTGCCAATCCAGCTATTGCGGGGAGGCGGCACGGCAGCAAATTCCACTCCTTTGTCTTCTAATCGTTTGGGCAATTCCAAGTCAAAAATAGGAGTCGTTGTCAAAACTTGTCCGGGTTGGTTGTCTTCCCCTTTGAGTTGGTAACGGATTTCATTTTGTCCAACAAATGCTCTCGTTACATTGCCGTCTTCTACCTGGTCGATAAACAGACTATAGGGGACTTGGGGCAAGGGCGGGGCAAATAATTGGGGGAAAAACAAGTTTACGATAAAAAACAAGCTGGCAATTAGAAGTAAGATGTTGCCAATTTGTCGTCTCCAAGAAGGTTGCGGTTTAATACTCATTTGAGGTGTTTAGCGTAAAATGACTTCTACTCTCATAATTGTAATATTACTTAACCATTCGGGGTTATATCGGCAGGACGAGGTTAACCGTAATGCAGGGTACGGGAATTTCGCTGGTTAGACGTATTCATTCACTCTAATAACCAACTGAACAGGTTTTTAACCGTGAGGCTAAAATCTTTGGCAAATTCTGGTACTGGTAACTGTGCGCTTGGTTCATCATAAAAAGATGTTTGTCGATTCGGCAGGTAGACAAATACAGATTGTTCTGCTGAATCGATCAACCATCCCATCTGAGTGCCATGCTTAAGACAATGCAGAATATTTTTAGTAACCTTAGTTTGACTTTGATCAGGTGATAAGATTTCGATTGTCCAATCTGGGGCAATTGAGAAAACGTTAGCAACTCCACCATTTTCCTTGCGTGGAATTCTTTCCCACAAAAACACAGAAATGTCAGGAACAGTTGAGCGCCCACCAAAAGTGCAGCGAAGTTCGCAGAAAGCCCGCGCAATCTGTTTGGGTTTGACAACTAAGTTAATAGCAGGTGCTAATTCAGTCTGAATGACACTGTGTTCTCCTTGTGGCATCGGTTTTTGGCTAATACGCCCATCAATGTATTCACTGGAAGGTTCTGTCTCCGGCAGCTTCAAAAATTCGTCTAGGGTTAGGGGTTTAGCAGAAGTCTGTACCATTTTAAGTTTCCTTTCTATCAATACGATTCTTGCTATCTATTTTATTTATAGATACTCTCTAAAGATTAAACTAAGGATCAGTGATGCTATAGGTTTTTTACTATGAAAAACACCTCGGTAAAGCAAGAAGCGCAACGAATTATCGGCTCTTCCGGCATAGTGAGGGAAAATGTGTACTAGGATACAAATCCCTGAAAGATGGGTTACGACGGATTGATAATTTCTAATTAAGTTTGAATGCTTACTGCCGTCTAACCCATCCTACACTAATCTATAAGATTTT
>JBGTNM010000456.1:0-3288 GCA_041743025.1 Microcystaceae cyanobacterium | reverse complement strand
AACAACTAAAAGAGGGAAATGAATTAGCAGTATATCTATCAGAAACTGATGAAAACCTCCAGTATACAGGTAAGGTTTATAATTTAGGTTCTCCAGACTTAAGTATGCTAAACTAACTTTACAACTTAAGGAGAGTAGAGTTTAATGCCATCCCTAGGACAGTTAAAATTGATGGAAAACCTTCTTCATCTCCCTCAGATGAAAGTCCTTGACTACACAAGTGTGGAAGAGGTAGGAATGATGGTTCATCTGGCAGCAAAGCAGCCAAAAGCGGCTTGTCCTCGCTGTGGGAAGCAAAGCGAAAAATTGCATCAAAATCATTGGTTTTTAGTGAGAGATTTATAGTAACATAAAAGCGGTGGCGCAACAGAATAATTTAAGTGAAGATATTGTAGAAAGAATGTTCAAAGATATCGCTGAAGAGAAATTAGAAGAAAAGCCCAAAAATCTTAAGAAGCTAGGTTTAGACGAAATAGCGTTGGTAAAAGGGCAAGGAAATTATTGCGCGGTATTGGTGGATTTAGACAAACACAAATTAATCGGGATGCTTCCTTCAAGAAAACAAGATGACCTGAGACAATATTTAGAAACCTGGGGAAAAGAGATACTAGAACACATCGAGGCAGTGAGTATAGATTTGTGGAAAGCGTATCATAGTTTAATTAAGGAATTAATGCCACAAGCTGAAATTATTGCTGACCGTTTCCACATCATGAAAGCAGTCAATGTCGAATTAGATACTAAAAGAAAAACGATAAAAAGACAAGTTATTGCCACGAAAAAGAAAGCTAAATCTGAAAAGATTATTCAGGTTTTAAAGAAGAGTAAGTATGTTTTGCTGAAAAATCAACTAGATTTAACGCCTCAGCAACAACAGAAATTACAAGAAGTCAAATCAGCCCTGCCTGTCTTGGGAAAAATGCACGAACTTAAGGAAGAGTTTCGCGAAATTTTTGAAAAAAGTGAGGACTGGTCAACTGGACTCACTCAATTAAGCGATTGGTTACTAACAGCTTCATCTTTGTTTCCCGCCAGTTGTCAGACAATAACAAGATGGTTCTCGGAAATTATGGGATACTTTGGCACTGGCATCACTCAAGGTGTTGTTGAGGGAATTAACAATAAGTTGAAGTTAATTAAACGCTTAGGTTATGGTTTTAGAAATTTTGATAATTTTAAACTGAGAAGTTTACTATCTTGGGAGTTTAGTTGTTAATTTAGCATACCTAAACCTGGAGAGCCTTTATTCCTTTTTTTAAAAAAGTAGAAGAAAATAGAAACCCTAATTTAGAAGGGGTTTGTGTTTATTTAACCGATGGATATGGCAGTTTTCCTACTGTAGAACCTCCTTTACCCGTGCTTTGGGTAGTAACACCAGGAGGATTAGAATTAAGTCAATTTCCCTTTGGCGAAGCAGTACGATTGGTAGGGGCGAATTGCGTTCGCCCTCCCCTTGCGAAAAGCATTGGTTTTTATTAACCAATGAATAAAAAAAAGGTGGGCAATGCCCACCCTACGGTATTATTTCTTGGGGGTTAATAACATCATCATGTTTTTCCCTTCTTTTTTAGGCACTTGTTGGATTTCCGCAAAATCTTTAAGGTCTTCTGCCATTCGTTTGAGCAAGTCTTCACCTAAATTGGTGTGTTGGCTTTCCCGACCTTTAAAGATAATCGTTGCTTTAACTTTATCGCCTGATTTGAGAAAGCGCTGAGCTTGATTGATACGCACATTGTAATCGTGTTCGTCAATTTTGTAACGCATTTTGACTTCTTTTACGTCCGCCGTGTGCTGTTTTTTCTTAGCTTCTCTGGCTTTTTTCTCTTGTTCAAACTTATATTTCCCGTAATCCATAATCCGGCAAACGGGAGGCTTGGCAGTTTCACTAACTAAAACCAAATCTAGTTCCCGTTCCTGGGCGATTTTCATGGCTTCATCCGGTGTAATAACACCTACTTGGCTGCCATCGCTGTCAATGACTCGAATTTCCGGGAAACGGATTCTTTCGTTAATCTTGGGAAGGTCGCGGGTAGTGCGCTTTTTGTCAATTACTGGCATATGTATCGTGTCTTAAGGGGGAATGAGGTTAATTGGCTCTATAGATGGAATACAATACTCTTGTTATTCTACTGAATCCAGGCAATTTAGGTCTGATGGATTCTACGGTATTTGAGAATTTCAGAATTGATGAGGGTGGATAACACTAGTCTAATCACTGTCTTGACTATCGTAAAATGAAAATATGTAAAGTTTTATAACAGATTAACATCGGTGGCAGAAATAACGCCTTGGGAAAGACGAATCGGACGGCAGCGAGACTGGATGTGGCGAGGCTGGCAAATTCGCTATAGCTATTTGCATCCTATTGTAACCCCTCAGACTGCCAAACCACCACTTATCTTCTTGCATGGGTTTGGGGCTGCTATCGAACAGTGGCGGCATAATATCCCCGTTCTTGCTCAAGACTATAGCATCTACGCCCTGGATTTGTTAGGATTCGGTGGTTCAAGTAAGGCAGCAGCCAATTATAGTGCCTATTTGTGGGCTGAGCAGGTGTATGATTTTTGGCAGACCTTTATTCGCCAGCCTGTGGTTTTAGTGGGCAATTCTATTGGTTCTCTGGTGGGTTTAACGGCGGCAGCTACCTATCCTGAGATGGTTGCCGGACTGGCTATGCTCAGTCTACCAGATATTTCTCTGCGACAAGAAGCCCTGCCCAAAAGACTTCAGCCGTTGGTGACTACCCTAGAAAATCTCTTTGCCTCACCTGTGTTGTTGAGAGGGCTGTTTCAGGTGTTGCGCCGTCCTAGTATTATTCGCCGTTGGGCGGCAATTGCCTACGAAGATAAATCAGCCTTAACCGATGAACTCATCGAAATTCTGTTAGCACCCGCTTACGATGAAGGGGCGGCTAGAACGTTTTGCCTGCTGTTTGAAAATGTGAGAAAGCCTAAATTTGCTCCTCCTGCTAGGGCTATTCTACCTAATTTAACCATTCCTATGTTACTGGTTTGGGGACTACGCGATCGCATGGTTCCCCCTTCTCTAGCACCTATTTTAGCAGGATTAAACCCGTTAATTACTTTAGTTGAGCTAGATGGGGCTGGTCATTGCCCTCACGATGAATGTCCTGATTACTTCAATTCCATCTTACTTGATTGGCTTACATTAGTTAGGGTTTGCTGAAAAAATCCCTCAAAAATTTATCCTGCCAAAAGCGGATCATCTCCCTCCTGAACAATAAGTTTTACTACAATAAATTGATTATGAATATAATTTTTTGTAATA
>JBGTNM010000455.1:0-1883 GCA_041743025.1 Microcystaceae cyanobacterium | reverse complement strand
TATTAGTTCCAACTTTTTTAACGATTATTTCTGCACTGACTCGAAAAAAACGAAGTAGACAAGCAGCTTTATTCAGTAGTTATGGATTCATTTTTGCTCAGTTTCTAACGTTTTGGCAACCTGGAATTAGATTGATTAGTTTGGGATTTGCTACTGTAGTAATGCTCATCAATAGTTTTTACTACAAACGTCCACTCATTGCCAGATTACCGCTTCAATTCATTTTTATTTTAGGAGCTTCTTGGATAGTCGAAAAATCAATAACCCAAGGTAATATAATTGAAGTTTTATTTTTGCCTAACTGGGTTTTATTTGATGGAATTTATATTACTTTATTATGGTTATTTGGAAATTGGCTAAAACAGCAAAATAATCGGTTAGCATCGATTTATAATCTAGCATTGGATCAAGTTGCTAGTGTTATTTGTGTTTTCGAGATAATTCGTTTAAGTTTACACGCTTTTCTAGTTACGATTGGTGAATCAAATTCATCTTGGCAATGGTTAGTAACAGCTATTTTAATTGCATTTAGTCTCATTTATCGTTTTTGGAAGGAACCAAAAGAGATTGCTGTTTATGGATTACTTTTAACGATTGAGATTTTAGTCATAGAAGGAGTTTTCGGATTAAAGGGAACAGGATTATTAGTTTCTATCGTTAATTTGTTTTTAGCTATGTTAAGTTTTGGCTTAACTCATTGGCTATTTTCCCGCTTTCCTCATTTATCTCGTTTAAAAAGCTTACAGATATCGCCATTACTTTTTGCAGTGATGGTTATTCTATGGCGATTTGGAGAGTTTACAGCTTATACAGGTTTATTGTCTTTAGGAGTAGCTATTGTTGGATTATTAGTCAGTAGTCGCTTTCCGCAAAATAAGGCTTTGATTTATTTATCTTTAATCGGTATTTCTATAGCTTCTAATGAAAGTATTATTTATCAGTTATGGAAAAATAATGATGTTCTTTTAGGAAATAATTTAATCCTTTTAAGTTTAATACAAGTTGGTTTGGCTTTTATCTATCGTTTAGTAATCTGGCAGAGAAGAATAAGAGGATTTGAATTAATTTGCCATATTTCTTTAGAAACGTTAGAAATCATTGCTGATCTAAATTGGGCGATCGCAATTCCTCTAAAAATATTAGGACTAATTGTTTTAACCTTTTCGGCTTCTAACTTAAATCCTCATCCATTGTATCTTATCTTCAGTTTAGCTATCTCTACCTATGCCTTATTAAAAGCACGTCATTCAAACACAAAAACTCAATGGGTTTATCTAGGTTGTATTGATATTTATATCACGGCTATTTTTGCTCGTTGGATTTGGTCACAATTAGAAACCTTAGATCCGCATTTTGGTTTAATTACTGCTATTATCGCCTTAATAATTTATCGTCTTCCTTGGCAACAGTGGGGATGGAACCTTAAACCTTGGCGCAATATTTCCTATAGTTTATCGCTGATTACGGCTATCTTGACTTTCTCAGAAATTTCTAATTTAAGTTTATTTTCTCTAGCTGGTTTTTATACTTATTTAGCCTTTGTTCAAAAAACGATTCGTTGGAGTTATATTACTGTAATAATTCTCAACTGGTTAATTTTACGCTTTTTAGATCGACAAAATTTAACAGACATTCTTTACGATGCGTCTGCTATTGGACTATCTATTCTTTATCTAGCTCAAGTTGAACCTAAGCTACAAGAATCTCACAACCGAAAGATACGTCATTATCTAAGAATATTCGGAAGCAGTCTCATCAATGTGACTGCATTCGTATTTCATCAAGAAACAGGACTTACACCCGGAATTATAAGTCTACTCACTATTTTAGTTGGCTTAGGATTAAAAATTAAGGCTTTCCTATTTGTGGGAACGATTACCTTT
>JBGTNM010000454.1:0-1659 GCA_041743025.1 Microcystaceae cyanobacterium | reverse complement strand
GAAGCTTCTGATAAAATTCCTAGGGTACTTCACAATTGCCCATATGACAAAGGAGATATTGTATCAATTACATATAAGAAGGGTACACCAGATATTAGGACACATAGTCCAAAATCCTAGTTACAGAAACGGAGAGGTCTGTTATACTCATAAATAGTATAGTTTCAAATTTTGTAAAGCGTTATATTTGATGTTCAATATAATATTATGTGGACGAGGACTTTACTAAAAAATCGATTTGTTTATTATGTGATGCTAAGGTTGATCCCAAATCTGAAGTTCAAATATGCTCAACCTGTGCAATAGTAGCAATGTCGGATGAGGATTTCCAAAACTTAGATTATATTTCTCTTATTGAAAATGTCAAGCCTAAATCCATTAATGATAAAGAGCGGAAAAGAATTTTGGATTTGTATATCCCTGTCCACTGATTTCATCTGATAGAAACAAATTATCAGTAAAAAAGGATGTGCTAATTGAGCATACTTTTCGTCTAGCTTATTAAAAAAGAAAAATAAAAATTGGACTAAGTAGAAAAAACTAATTCAGTTTATACCAGACTAATCTTTCTTGAATGCCTTTGCCTCATCTTTAGTAAGATTAAACCAAACCTTATGTCCATCGAATCGCACTGCTCTGTTAATTGATAGTTTAGTTACTTAGGTAAGTATCATTGATATATAACATTCAATCTTATATACATGTTAATAAACTA
The DNA here is from genome assembly GCA_041743025.1 of Microcystaceae cyanobacterium. Classification (GTDB taxonomy): domain Bacteria; phylum Cyanobacteriota; class Cyanobacteriia; order Cyanobacteriales; family Microcystaceae; genus JBGTNM01. The sequence continues at coordinate 944 of JBGTNM010000454.1, read as the reverse complement.
TTTTGATGATTTTTTTGTTAGAATTCTATGAAGAAAAATAGTGTCTTATATGAAGTGGTTTTTGCATTACTGCTATTAGTAACAACTGTAACTTTGACCAATCTGACAAATATTTATGGCCAGGATGAGGAAGGCGATATTGATACTGATAATATTTGCTAGAAGTATACATAAAATTGAGTGATGGGTCAGTTGGTACATGGGCACGTGGTTCAGTGACTATTACTAATTAATAGTTCACTTGATTAAGTCATAGTAACTATACAGCTAAAAGTCAGAAGAACCACCCGCACTGTATGGACTCCCCTTGATGCTAATAACAAAGTCCAAGTCATTTATACGCTTCAATAAATTAAGATCAATGCTATGACTAACTATCATTTTCGTTCCCTTTAGATAAAAACCTGGAGCCATACCGGTAACGCTAATCACTCTTTCTCTTATTTGTTCAGTATCTTGATCGGGTTTGAGGATCATTTCGAGAGTATAGATGTTCTCTCTATTTGCCTTTTCATCAAAAATCAATCGAACTACTAAAAGTGGATCCACTTTTGAGAATACGGTCTTGATAGCATTATCGGCTTCTGTAACTTCTTTCACAACTTCCTTAACACCATTTTCTTGATTACTCATTTACTCTTAATAGCTTAAAATATTTGTTGATATATTTATATTTATAATTAAACACCGAAAATTAAGAAAACAGACAACTAGCACATGAAGCCTTACTTATTGATGAAGTTTTTGATAAACTACAAGCGCTATAAACTACCTAATAATTTTAAATATCAAGCATTTACATTTTTTGCATTCTGATAAGTTATTCTTGGCTGCCTTTCGGAAATGATGTAGTCTTCGATGCCCGCAGACGCACTTGTCAAATTGACTCAAGGAAACTTTGTTTAGATTCCCCATTTATTAAAATTTAATGAGCAGATACCAAG
>JBGTNM010000453.1:0-8151 GCA_041743025.1 Microcystaceae cyanobacterium | reverse complement strand
AGAAAAGCAAAGTAGGAGTCAAGACCAGACGGCTTAAGGCTGGCTGGGACGACAACTATCTTAAGGATGTCCTTAGTGCCTTAAACATAGTCACTGCCTAGTCCACATTAATTGTTACGAAACGTGTGCGTTTGCCCTGCTTAGGGTGCGAAAACGTGCGTGTAACGCACCAAATTAACCGATAATGGTGCGTTACGGCGGATTGTTAAATCTCCTTAATTGACAACGATTATTGCCGCCTAACACACCCTACGAGATACTACGAGATACTGCTCAAGCGTTCCCCCTCTACTCATCCCAAATTCCTTTTGGCATTTCTGGAACTTCCCCCATCCCCCAATTAGGTGGATAAATCCCCTGAGTGCGATCGCCTGTAGGTTGGGTTGAGGCACGAAACCCAACATCATCCCTACTATCTCACCGTCGGTAAGCACGAAACCCAACCTCATCCCTACTATCTCACCATCGGTAAGCACGAAACCCAACACCATCCTTCCTTGTTGGGTTTCCTAGCGTCAACCCAACCTACACTATTCATTCATTGATTAGGTTTTCTCAACCTACGTTTTATTCCATGCCTATCGTACTATCAAAAACACGCTTTTCCGAAGCCCCCCACATCACAGCATAAATCCCTTGTTCTACATAACGATGAAAACTCGAATATTGCCAATCCTTCGGAGCTTTGACTAACCGATGATGCACCGGATTATAATGAATATATTCAACATGATTCACAAAATCTCGCTCGTCTTGAATCTGATGTTCCCAAAATCGACGTTGCCAAACAGCTTTTTCTCCTTTATGTTGTCGAGATGCTGAAATTTTACCCTGATATTGAGGATGACATTGCCGACTCAACCTACTCTTAATTAACCGCCAACGGGTCGAAAAATCTGCATCTCCTTGAGGTAATGTCCAAATACAATGAAGATGCTCAGGCAAAATCACAATAGCATCAATTTTAAACGGATGTTGTTGCATGACATATCGAAAAGCATTTCGCAAACAATCCACATTTTCCGGCTGGGCTAAAATTTTCCGGCGCTGATAAGTCACTACCGTAAAAAAATAGGTTGCTCCTGGTGTTTTAGCTCTCCGATATTGCATAGAATCTATAATAACGCTATCTAGAGAGGAATAACGGCTGAAGTTGGGTTTCCTTCGTCAACCCAACCTACTGGGCTGTTGTCATAGTGCGATCGCTACTCTCTCCGGCGAATCCTCCTTTATCCAAAGAAAAATAGCTTCTATATCCGCGACTGCACTAGGGGATATCTCAATCTGGTATGCCATATTTTTCTTGAAGCTGCTCAAATGCCTTCTTTAATGGCATCCCCTCTCCTCGCTCAAACTCCTCAATGCTTTTTCGGATGCCCGCAATAGACTCAAGCAATTCAATCCGCTCAAGAAGTTGCTGGTAGCTTTGGGCATCTTGAACAACCGCAGCAGCTTTACCATTTACAGTCAGAACGATTGGAGCTTTGGTTTCCTTGAGCCTTACGAGGAAAGCCTTCGCACTTCGTTGGAATTCCGAGAGGGGATGGATGTCACAGAGATTAGGCATCATATTTTTTTATAAATTCTTTGATAATTTCATGTTAATAGCTTGAAATTGTTTTGTCTAGTGCGATCGCCTGCTCTTTTCGGGTGCGTTACGGCGGATTGTTAAATCTCGATAATTGACAAGGATTATCGCCGCCTAACACACCTTCTTTAGTCGAAAAGAATTAATCAATAGATTTAATCTCGCCTAAATCATTAATAAAAATGGACGAACTTACGGATAAAGATAGAATAAACTCACTAATTTTTTCCATTAGAGGTAGTAAATAATTAGGACGAGTCGTCTGAATATCCAAAATAACAATTCTAATTATGCGGTGAGCCAAGTTTTGCTGAAAGGGTAGATTTTTATCGGCTGTAATAAAAACATCAAAAGGATAATTTTCTGCTAAATCAAGAATTTCTTTATCCTTAAAACCCCGCCATCCTACATCATCAACATTCAACACTGAGTGACCCTGCACCAAAAAAGGTTGCTTAAGTTTTTGACTTAAAAGGTTCTCATCTAGCAATATAAGCATCTGTTTGGCGTTCTTGTGCAATAATCAACTTCGCCGCATTTTCCAAAACTTTAATAGCTTGGCTTTCTAGATAGGGAAAATCATTAATAAATTCAGTTAATCCCTCCTCACCTTCCAGATAATCAAAAAATGTCTGTAAAGGCACACGACTTCCCACAAATACAGGCGTTCCACTCATGATTTCTGGATCGCAGTGAATAATACCTTGACTCTCTAATAAATTATTGAGTTTCATAACTCGCTCACTAATGAGTTTCTGTCCCCATTATACAGTGCGGTCTGTTACGCAGTGCCTTCGGCATCGCCTGCTCTTTTCGGCTGCAAAAACGTGCGGATAACGTACCCTCCTCACTATCCGTGCGATCGCTGCTCTTCTCGGGTGCGTTAACGAAGTGTAACGAAATTTAATCTAATCCTGTTCATCTGCTTATCCTGTATAATCCTGATCTAGACAGTAGGTTGAGTAACGAAACTCAACCCAACCTACTTGATAGATATTTCTTAAGAATGTAAAGCTAAAAAGGCTAGGCTGCCAACGCCTGAGAGAGATAGTAAGATCATTTTCCAAGGAATTAAAGCTCTGTTAAAGCTTAACAAAATCAGAAAATAAACATCCATGAAAACACGAGAATAATCGAGATAATATCCTAAAATAGTCATGCTAGTAAAAATAAACATGACACTGTAAAAAATAATAAAAAATTGTAGGTAACGATGATCTTTTCGATAGCGATCGCTGAGAACATAAATGGTTATAAAAATGGTAATTAACAGTAAAAATAAATAAGCTTCAAATAGATTATTGCCCTGAAAACCATTCATTAAAATCGCAAAAAACTTCTGAAAAATACCGACAAAAGGATAACCAAAGTTTGCTTTGATTCCGCCAGAACCCGGTAGGTTTAACAACTTAATAGACAAAAGCCAAAAAAATGCCGGAAGCCAAGCCCATAATAAATGTTTAATTTGTTGACTTTTTTGCTGTCGAATGCTAGTCAATAAAAGTGCCAACCACATTAACAGTAATGTTTCTCGCGTCAAACAAGCTAAGGCAATTGCGATCGCTGTCCATTTCGGTTTGTCATAACGATAGCATACCAATGCTGTTATTAATAATAAACTACTAACCAAATCAGCAGTTCCCAAAGATAGCACTATCCAAACTCCCGGAATACATAAGGTTAAAAGCGGTTGCCAGGTTAAGGAAGGATGAGCTTGAAAGTACAAACTCACGACCCAGACAATTAGAATGATCGATATAGCATTAATGGCTACCATGACATAAGGAATGAGATAAGAATTGCCCAAACTCAAACAATAACTTAAAAGAGGATAGAGTATGCGACGGTAGCGATAAGCAGGATGATCGAGAGCATTAAGCGTTTCAGGATTTTGTAAAAAAGGATCGAATGCTATACTGAGAAATTGCTGTCCATCATAGCCAATTTCCTCTTTGTAGATTAAAATTTGTTCAGGATTGAGATAGGGAGAAAGCGGTAATACTGAACCAATCCGAAAAAAGCCTGTGATATTACTATCAAACTTAAAAAAATAAAAGTAAAGTGTCACTGCTATAACGAAGATTAAAGCAACTAACGTATTGATAATTACTGAGGGTTGATTGAAACTTATTTTTTCGCTCATTTATAGTTACCTAATCTGATTCAAATTATTGTGCTCAGCGATAGAGCAACCAGCCGCCGATTCCGAGTCCAATGACATTAGGCAACCATCCTGCCATCAACGGAGAAAGCACACCGAGCATTCCCAAACTACTAATCAGAAAAGCCAGTAAATAATAGGCAAAAATAATTCCTACACTCAAGCCAAAACTTGTAGCTCGACTCATGTTTTGAGGTCTAGCACCTAAAACCGATCCCACTAATCCAAAGACAACACAGATAAAGGGAAATGCTAGTTTTTGCTGTATCCGAACTTGAAATGTAATGATTTTCTTTTCATCGCCAATCATTCGTAATAATCGCATATATTCCCAAGCTTGGAGAAGATTCATTTCATAAGGATTTCGAGCCTGTAGAGCAAACTCAAAAGGAGCTTTGGGCAAGGCTAGCTGGCGGTGTTGAAAAGGTAACGCCTTTTGATAAGAAGCATCAGGAGCAATTTGATAAATGGTTCCATCAAAAACATCCCAAGTATTGTCATGAAAATTCCAACTTGCCGAGTCAGAAACAACGATTTGATCAAGACTTTTTCCCAACCATTGCAAGACGGTTAATGCCTTCATTTGCTTGCCATCAAATCGTTCAGCATAGAATAAATATCTTAACTTGCGGAGGGTTTCGCCATTAGGCAATTGAATGTTTTCATAATCGGGGTAGAAAATGTCTTTATTTTGCCAAAAAGGATGTTCTTCATGAATATATTCGACTAAAATTGCTGTCGCTTGATAGTTGGCTGTTGGCACGACCAATTCACTCAATAAAAAGGTCATTCCCGTCACGCCTAAACTGAGAACCAAAGCAGGGGTTACTAAGCGATAGAGGCTGACTCCACACCCGCGCAACGCCACCAATTCACTATCACTACTGAGGCGACCGTAAGTCATTAGTGTTGCTAACATAACCGAAATGGGCAAGGCATAGGCCGTAAATTCTGGCACTTTTAACAGCAATACCTGAATCGCTTGTCCTATTGGCAGATTAGAATCGACGACTTTATTGGCCAGATCCGACAAATAGCCGATCGCTACCCCCAACGAGGAGACAATTCCTACACTAAACAGAAAAGGGGAAATCAACTCGCTGACAAGATAGCGATCCATCAGAGACAATTTCGGGCCCCCCAATCGCGATCGCCAAGTATCGGACATGACTTTAACTTGTTTCATCAGCATGGGGTCAGCAGGAAGTACAATCAGTTGGCGGGCAATCTAGCACTCAGTTGCGCTCCTAGCGTTACAGTAGCCCGATATTCTTTCATCATGCGTTACAATTCGTAACAACGACAACCCCCTCGACAAATTGCCTTAGATGAAAATGACAACGGCTTTGATTACGGGTGCGTCTGCTGGTATAGGCGCAGCATTTGCACGAGAATTGGCGGCCCGTCAGACAAATTTAGTTTTAGTCGCCCGTTCTCAAGATAAACTATATCAACTTGCCGAACAGCTAAAAAACCAATTTTCGATTCAAGTTGAAGTCATCGTTCAGGATTTGACACAACCCGCAGCCGTTCAAACCGTCTGCGATACCGTTAGACAAAAAGGGTTGACGGTTGATTTATTGGTAAATAATGCTGGGTTCGGGGATTATGGTGAATTTACAACACGAGATTTGCAGCGACAGTTAGAGATGATTCAACTCAATATTGCTGTTTTGGTGGAATTAACTTATCGGTTTTTGTCTGAAATGCAACAACGGAAGTCGGGGGCAATTATCAATGTTTCCTCTATTTCCGCCTACCAATCCTTACCTTATCTATCTATTTATTCTTCTACCAAAGCCTTTATTCTCAGTTTTACAGAAGCTTTATGGGCAGAAAATCAAAACACAGGGGTACGAATTTTTACTCTATGTCCTGGCCCGACAGAATCCGACTTCTTTGAAGCTGCTAAATTTCCTGATTCATTTAGTCAAAATAATCTTACTCCAGCCGCCGAGGTTGTCAAAGAGGCACTTAAAGCTCTCGATAGTAATCAATCTAATGTCGTTACTGGCGGATTGGGCAATCATATCATTGTTAATTCAACCCGCTTATTGCCTCGCGAATTATTAGTCAGTATGGTTGAAAAACAATTTAGACCTAGTTAATCAGAGAGGGGGATAGGGTGTAGGGTATAGGTAATCTCGATAAACGGGTGTTGATTGAGGTCAAAATCTTTGGTGTTACGGGTGACGAATTTGAGGTTATAGTGAAGAGCTATCGCTGCTTGAATCGCATCGGGTAATTTCCATTGTATAACTTTTTCATTTGGCTGTTTAGTTGCCTTTTTTTTTATTTGCTCTCGACGGAGTTCAATCACAAAATCAGTGATAGTTTTATCTAATTCGATCAATTGAAAATAGTTTAATAACTGTTCTGCTTGTTTAAAGGAATTATCATCATCAAATCCGATGAGAACTTCTGCTCTAGTAATGACAGAAATACATCCCTCGTCTTGGTGAGTTTTTAGATAAGTTGTTGCTTGGGGAATGGCATTAAAATGGTCGATTAAAATACAGGAGTCTAATAATCGTTTCATGACCAATCCTCTCGGACTTTTTGTTGATATTCTAAGCCGTCTTCTTTTGTCCAGATTCCCTGAGTTCTGTCTAATATGGTATTAAAGTCAGAGGAGGAATTAGAAGTTGATTCTAAGTTTTCATCCTCAACTATTTGAATGTTAATCGCTAATTTTGTTCCTTCTTTAAAGGGTAGGTCAGAGAGGACAATTGTCTGAGAATGGTCAATAGTTAAATAAGTTTGATAGGAAGTCATGCTGTTTTTACATTAGTTTGATTTTTTTGACTACCGTCCATCTGGCAAAAGCTAATTGCTCTTCCTTAATTTATATTTACACAGTTTACTTTATTTGTGTTCAACTACCTAGTGAGGGTTTATAAAGAAATAAAGTAAATATAACGGTTTATGCAGCGCGCTCTCACAAATCAATGCGAAACTCAACTCCATGTTGAGTAAATCCTAATCGCTGATACAGTTCATGAACTTTAGGTCTAGAAGTGCGACTTGTTGCAATGAGCTTATAACAATTTGCTGCTTTGGCTAACTCAATCACTTGTTTAACGAGTTCCGAACCTACACCTTTACCTCGATAGGCTTCATCTACATATACATCCTCCATCAAACCAAATGGTTGAGCGTGCAAATCGTTATACATCAAGTAGATATATGCTCGACCAACCTCAATCCCATTATCTGTGGCAGAGATGCGGATACCTGTTGCTTCAGAATTTTGGTTTTTAAAGTCCACACCTCTGTCCCCTTCTTGTTAATTTTATAAATTAAGGTAGATATCTAGAAAAAATCAGTATATCTCCGAATGATATCCCTATTAGTTCCAAATAACATCCAATATTAGAGTGTTAGCCAGACATTAACTGTCTAATCTCCAGATTGGTAGAAAGGGTAAACCATTACGTTTACCATGTTACTTTATCTTGCAGTTGTTTAATTCTACTGTCGCCGATTCCTGGTACTCGGTTGAGATCTTCTAAGGCAGTAAAAGGAGTTTCCTTTCTGGCTTTAATAATATTTTCAGCCGTTTTCTCACCAATTCCAGGCAGGCTCTCTAATTCGGTTTTACTTGCTGTATTGATATTCACTAATGAGGGAGAATTTACCTCTGCTTGCGGCGTGGAATGAACGGGACATTTTTGAGCATTTTCTTGAATTTTCTGTCGGACGAATGGGGAAAGTCCTAGCGTTGAATGTTGGTACAGTCGCTCAAATTCTTGTAAGTAATGAGCAGTAACAATCGAATTTTGAATAATGAGCAGTGTTTCATCATTTTTATAGTTAGCAGATGCCGACCAGTTGTGCGAACCAGCAATGATTATATTGCGGTCAATAATACCAAATTTGTGATGAAGTTTATCGCCTTTAGTAATTTGCGGAATGCCAACCGAATCAATGGGTTTCAACCAAGGTTTATTGTCTTTCTCGTATTGACACTCTTCGCTCAAAGCAGCTCCCAGCATATCTAATCCTTCACTAAGCTGTCCAGCATTTAAATGACGTATAATAAAAATCGAAATAAAATGAGTAGTGAAAAAATGCCAGCTAAAAATTATCTTAAATTAGAGCAAAAAGAGAAGCTACAAAAAGCGTTAAAAGAGGAAGAAAATGCCGAAATTAGAGAACGAATTTTAATACTTTTGTTAATAAATGATGGAAAAACTCAAGCAGAAATTGCAGATTTTCTGGGATGTGGTACGAAAAAAGTATCTTATTGGTGCGTTCACGGGGATGCAGAAAATCTAGAAAGTTTAAAAGATAAAAGAATGGAGGAAAACCATAAAAAAGCCACAGATGAGTATATTAAATTGCTTTTAGAAGTTATTGAAAAAGAACCAAAAGAGTTCGGGTATGAGTTTGGCCGATGGAC
>JBGTNM010000452.1:0-7689 GCA_041743025.1 Microcystaceae cyanobacterium | reverse complement strand
GTCTAGAATCGTACTTTCTAAGTATTTAATTTTGTCTTGAAATTCTTTAACTTGTTTGAGACATTTATCGGCGGTTGCTTCGGCTTGTTTGGCTGCATCTTTGTGAATGCTTGATTGGGCGATCGCTTTTTCTTTTGCTTCTTTAAAATTATATTTCCAAGCCTGTTCGTTTTCTTGCCGATTATTCCACCACTCAATACAGTCAGCAAAGGCTTCATATTGGATGGGTTTGGTTTTGGTGTAGTTTTTCTTCCCTTTTGGTAAGGGTATTTCGTAGTACCAAATCTCCTCGGTAGGTTGAAAAGAATCGAAGAATAATAGATTGGTAGGGATTTTGGTATAGGGTTCAAATACGCCGTTGGGTAAGCGCACAATGGTATGGAGATTGAAGTCTTTGAGTAAATCTTCTTTTATTTTGGCGCAGACACCATCCCCAAATAGTACTCCGTTGGGAAATACTACTCCTGCTTTTCCTATATGGTTATCTTTTTGCAGCTTCCTCATAATCAACTGCAAGAATAACAATGCCGTTTCTTTGGTTTGTTTATCGCTGGGGAAATTGCTTTTAATTCTGTCTTCCTCTTCTCCCCCAAAAGGTGGGTTAGTCAGGATAATATCTACCCTGTCTTTAATTCCCATCTCCGAAAGACTAAAGCGCAAACTATTACCATCGTCAATATCAGGATATTCAAACCCGTGTAACAACAGGTTCATGTGCGCCAGCATTAAAGGTAATGATTTGGCTTCTTCGCCGATGATGCTTTGCTGTAAAATTTGCCAATCAGTAGCAGTAGATTGTTTTTTGAGATATTCGTAGGCTTCAACTAAAAAACCACCCGTACCACAAGCAGGATCGAGGATGGTTTCACCTAGCTTGGGTGCAATTACTTCTACCATAAAGCGAATTACGGGACGAGGAGTATAAAATTCTCCCGAATCTCCCGCAGCATCCCGCATTTCCTTTAACATGGACTCGTAAAGAAGACTGAGGATATTGACTTCTTCCGATCTGTTGAAATGAATCTCGTTTATTTTGCTGAGAACATCGAATAACAATGTCCCGCTAATCATGCGGTTATTGACATCTTTAAAGACTTTAGCAATTACGTCGGCGCGATCGCGTCCCGTTTTACTTTTGAGATTACTGAGATAGGCTAATAATCCCAAATCCTTTGTCCCGTCAGGTAAATCCGCTTCATCATTGTTGATAAAGTGCTTCAAGCGATCGCCCGTAAAATTTTCATTCGCAGCCCAATCACGCCAACGATAGGGAGATTTAATTGCCGATTTATAACTTTTTCCTGCTAATTCTGCCTCATCTTCCCGTAACTTTTCGGCATCATCTAATAGCTTGAGAAACATAATCCAAGTTAACTGAGGAAGGCGATCTAATTCTCCATTCAAACCCTTATCCTTCCGCATAATATCTCTTGCGGATTTGACTACACTTCCTAGTTTTTGAGCTGTCGTAACCGTTTTTGTAGTTTGTTTTTTTTCTGGTGCCATTTAATTATGCAGAGTATAAAAGGTTTTGCAGTTGATACACGGCTTCTTTTAGCTGAGGAATACCGCCAAACCTTTCGGCAATCTCCCGCACGTTGCCATAAGATTCAAATTCACGGTTAGCTTTAAAGGTAGTAGGCATCTCTAATTCTTTTACCCCATATTCGGCGTATTTATCTAAAAGAATTCCCAAAATCTCCCGCGCATCTTCCTCATATTGTTCAAAAAAGTCTTTTTTACGACGTTTTAATCTTTCTACTCGTTGCTTATAAGTCAATACTGGTGCATCAAAAGCAATATGACAAATTAGATCGAAAGGATCGGCTTCTGGTCGGTCGGTAATTTCTTTCAACTCCTCAAGATCGATTCCTTTTTCTTCTAGCAACTCAATAACTTGCGATCGCCTATCTGGATCTGCCCATTTTTGCTGTATTTCTAACGTAGAACGATACAAGATACGGACTTGTTCCTTGGTGTAGTCAACTAACTTAGATAGTCTTAATTGATTCTCTACATCGGGATCGTAGATTTGTTCTTCTACTATCTCTTCTGTTCCGCCATCTACATAGTATTTTCGGGGTAATTCCTCTTCTTCTGGTAAGCCTCTAAAACCAGTTTCATCTGTGTCTTCATCTTCTTGTTCTTCTATTTCAGAAGGAATTACCTGTCCTTCATCGTCAATTTCTGTTTCTTGAATTAAAGCTGGTTCGCCGTCGAAATCTGGATCTTCAAATAAAACAGTGCTTTTAGTATAGTCGATGATATTAAAGGACATTTTGTCGTATTCTTCTCTAACTCTAGTTCCTCGTCCAATTATCTGTTTAAAATCTGACATAGAACGAATTACGCGGGCAAGCACAATATTTTTACAGGTAGGAATATCGACTCCTGTAGTTAACAACTTAGATGTCACCGCAATAATATGGGTTTTATCCTCAACATCTTTGAAATCATCTAAATGTCCTTTCCCCACTACACCAGCATCGGAGGTAATGCGGGTAATGTAATCGGGATTTTCCTTAGTAATATCTGTATTCAGATTGCGTAACGCTTTTATCGTTGCCTTAACGTGTTCCTCATCCACACAAAAAACAATGGTTTTGGCGTATCTGTCAGTCGCTTTGAGAAAATCTGTTAGATGTTGCGCGAGCGCTTTTGTTCTGGCTTCCCTAACCAATCTTCGTTCAAAATCTGGGGTCAAATACTTTCCTTCGGCAATAGTCCTACCATAGCGATCTAATTGTCCCTCACTTGGTTGCCATCCTTCCTTATCCGAACGAGTAGTAACGCGATAAACCCGATAGGGTGCTAAAAATCCATCTTCAATTCCCTGCTTGAGAGAATAAGTATAAAGGGGATTGCCAAAATAACGATAGGTATCGACATTATCATCCCTTAAAGGTGTCGCAGTTAACCCCAACTGATAAGCAGGTTCAAAATACTCTAAAATATTACGCCAATTACTTTCATCCCTCGCGCTACCCCTATGACATTCATCCACAATAATCAGATCGAAGTAATCGGGATTATATTCTTTATAAAGTCCAGGTCGAAAACTATCTTCGGCGATCGCCTGATAGATAGCAAAGTAAAGATCTCTTCCTTTCTTGGCTTCCCTTTGAATCTTGTAAATTTTATCTTCTTCAAAAGCAGAGAAATCCTTATTCATCGGATCGTCAACTAAAATATTGCGATCGGCTAGAAATAAGATTCTCGGCGGACGGGGTTCAAAAGTTGCATTCCATTTCATGCCTGTAAGCATCCAGCAAATTTGAAACGCTACCGAAGTTTTACCCGTACCCGTTGCCATTGTCAGCAACAATCTTTTTTGACCTTTGATAATTGCGGAAATCCCAGCATAGATGGCATTACGTTGATAGTAACGGGGTGGTTTATCTGGAGTGGGGAACATAGAAGTAACCAATTTTTCCGCTACTTCTAGCTTGATTTGTTCGTCTTCTTCCCCAGTTAATCTCGCCCAAAGCTGACTTGGAGTCGGAAAAGTCTCCATTACATCTGACTGTTTCCCTGTAATGAAATCAAATTCAACAATTCCTTTTCCATTAGTAGAATAAGCAAATTTAACCTTTAACAACTTGGCATAATCAATTGCTTGTTCCAACCCCTCATCGGAAGTTTTATGTTTTCTCTTGGCTTCTACTACCGCAATAGGAAACTCCCCTTTATACAACAGCAAATAATCAACAAATTTGCTCTTTCCTCGTCGCTTCCTCTTGTTTCTCGGTTGAATCTTACCAGCAGTGAAATAATACTGTTCTGTATAGTCATGGGGTTCGCTTTCCCATCCCACTTCCCTCAATTTCGGTTCGACATATTGACGACAAGTATTAGTTTCATTACTCATGCTGGCAAACTTTTTGCTTTCTAAAGCCTCTACTGCTTCTATTTTTCCCATGTTTACCAGTTTTTGGCGCAATCTCTGATGAATGCGTTCTAACCAAAGAGGAATGACTGGCTGACCATGTTTGACGGACGCGATCGCATCAGGCAAATTAAACTCACCTAATGTCAGTGTTTCGTCAGTCAAGTTGCGGGAAATCGCAAATTTTCTAGTTTGTGTAGGTTTAAAAAACTCTGGTTCTTCTTTTTTGACGGCTTCCAATCCAGCAACGACTTCTTGAAACTCCAAACCAGCAGAGAGTAAATATTCCATTACCGCTAAAGACACCAGATCGTCTTCAGTATAAAAAACACTACGTCCTTTTCCCGTCGCATCTACAGTTGGAACAACTACTTCCTTTTCTCGCCAATACTGCAACTGTCGCAGAGTACAACCTGTAATTTCGGCTGCTTCCTTGCTGGTAAAAAACATTTACTATCCAATGTCAATTTGAGTCAGAGAAATCTATCTTAATCTCTAAAACAATTCAATTCTAAAAAATTTTGTTACATAAATTTTCAGCGACGCAAGAAAACAATATGTTATTATTACGCACATGACTCAGATTACTATTCAATGTAGCTTAGTTGCTTCAGAACTTACCCGCAAACTTGTATGGGAATTAATGGCAGAAAAAAACACGCCATTGATTAATGAAATCCTATGGCAAATTAACAACCATCCAAATTTTAAAGAATGGCAGTCTGAAGGTAAATTACCAAGCAGTTTGGTAAGCGATTTGTGTAAATCTCTAAAAGAAGATCCTCTTTGCGCAGGACAACCATCTCGGTTTTATCTGTCTGTAACCAAATTAGTTAACTACATCTACAAATCCTGGCTCAAACTACAGCAACGCAGACAGCGTAAACTAGAAGGACAAGAACGCTGGCTATCAATGCTCAAAAGTGATACTGAGTTACTTAAAGAGTGTGAATGCAGTCTCGACATATTGCGAAGTAAAGCCAGAGAAATTCTGACCAATGTTGAAGTTGCGATCGCCAAATCTCAGAAAAAATCAGATGCTCAAAAAATACCTAAAAAGTCATCGCTCCTGTTCGCTCTGTACGATGAAACTAAAGAGGATGTTTTTACTCGTTCGGCGATCTGTTATTTACTCAAAAACGGGAGTAAATTACCCCAACTAGACAAACTTGAAGACAGGAAGGAATTTGCTCAACGTCGTCGTAAAGTGGCTATCAAAATTGAAAGACTCAAAGAGCAACTAGAAGGTAGTCGTCCTCATGGCAGAGATTTAACTAGCGAACAATGGCTAGAAACTTTGCATACTGCTGCTAAAACCGTTTCCAAAGACAATAAGCAAGCTCGTGTTTGGCAGGATATACTGCTTAGCAAACCCAAATCTCTACCTTTCCCAATCACCTTTGAAACCAACGAAGATTTAAAGTGGCATAAAAATGAAACAGGACGTTTGTGTGTTCGCTTCAATGGTTTGAGTAAACACACATTTAAGGTATACTGCGATTGCAGACAGCTACATTGGTTTCGACGCTTTCTCGAAGACCAAGAAACTAAAAAAGAAGGCAAAAATAGTCATTCAAGCGGTTTATTTACCCTTCGTTCTGCAAAACTAGCTTGGAAGGAAAACCCCAAGGTGAAAAAAGGCGAGCCTTGGAATATTAACCGTTTAATTTTGTACTGCACTGTAGACACTCGCTTATGGTCATTTGAGGGAACAAAACAAGTACGAGCAGAAAGAGTTGCTAAGTATGCCAAAGATCTCTTATCTAAGAAGCCAGAAATAACCTTTCCATTTTTCTTCAGAACAAAGCAGATTGACAAGTTCTTAGCTATCTGGCAAGTCATTGCATCGCACCAGTTACTAAAGCTTCACGAAAAACAAGATTTTGACAAAGCTGTTAAAAACTTGCAGCAGTATATAGTTAGGCTAGAATCATCCATCAAGAAAATAAACAAACCCTATCCTCGTCCCTCTCGCCAGCTTTACACAGGAAATAAAAATATTATTCTCGCAGTGGCGATGGGCTTAGAGAAACCAGCAACAGTAGCAATTTTAGATGGTAGTACAGGGCGTGCGATCGCATATCGCAGTATCAAACAACTACTAGGCAAAAACTATAGATTACTCAATCGCCAAAGACAACAAAAGAAAACCTTGTCTCACTTACGCCATAAAGCCCAAAAACGCTCTGCTGACAATCAAAAAGGCGAATCTAACTTAGGTGCATACTTAGATCGACTAATAGCTAAAGCGATTGTGGAATTAGCTAAAGAGTATCAAATAAGTGAGATCGCAGTTCCGAAAATTGAAGATATGAGAGAAGTAGTCCAAAGTGAAATCAAAGCCAAAGCTGAAGCTAAAATTCCAGGCTACGAAAAAGGGCAAAAGAAATATGCCAAACAATATCGAATCAACATTCACAACTGGAGTTACGGTAGATTAATTGAGAATATTACTACCCAAGCTAGTAAATTAGGTATTGCGATCGCTGAGGTTAAACAACCCGTTCGAGGTAGCCCTACAGAAAAAGCGAAAGATATAGCGATCGCACTTTATAATAAGAACAACAGAATTTAATTTTCACAATCTGTACCTAGACAAATTAATCATTTTCAACAGTGCCGTAGTTCATGTTTGAGCAAGTCTTGCTTTTAACCTCTGTACTGCGAAAAATGTGGGTTAGTTTGATTATCTATTGATAATCCTGCTTTCTGACCCTGGTAGCTGCTCACCCTGATGCTGCTGTCTTTGACAGGAATAAGGCGCACTCCCAGCAATAAGGGCGCGGGTCTACTGCTGTAGTGGCTACTGAATCATCCCCGAGCAAGGGGAAATCCTTTCTCATTCTTGGTTTGAGGCTTGCTAGATTATCTATTTTTAGCTAACTGTACCGCGCAAGCTTTAAAATCGTTACTCTGTATAAATTGTAGCTGTTTAAGAAATTTGTTTTTTAAGAAGCTAATTCCTCAAATGGACTTTTTACCTTTGTACCGCGCAACTCATGATCAAAATGACTGCTATACAAGGGTTCTAAGTTTCCGCAGTCGCAGTCTATTTCGACCTATGAGATGGATTGAAAGTTTTGTTCAACCCCTACTATAAGGATCGAGATATGTGTCGCAGTCTATTTCGACCTATGAGATGGATTGAAAGAAATGTCTTTAGGCGTTGGTCACAATTTATTTTAATGAATGATGATCGATAGAGTATTGGCATATTTAAACATTACTGATTCTAAAAAAATCGCGCCGTAGTTCATGTTTGAGCCAGGAAGCTCGCGGAGGAAACTTCCGCATCAGCAAATCTTGCTTTTAATCTCTGAACTGCGAAAAATGTGGGTTAGTTTGATTATTGATAAATAATCTTGCTTTCTGACCCTGGTAACTACTCGCCCTGATGCTGCTACTGATTGAAAAATTAGTAAGAATAAGGTGCGCTCCCAGCAATAAGGGTATGGGTTTACTATAGTAGTGGTTACTAAATCATCTTCGAGCAAGAAGAACTATTGAAAAATAATGAAAGCAAATCCAGTATCGTCCTTTATATATTCTTTGAGCGACAAATAATTTATTAGGACGACAATTAATTTGTCAAGACGACATTAATTTGACAACGGTGACAAATAATTTGGCAATCGACACCTGTCACATAATTCCCCTAAGCTTTATTCTGTATATAATGGGCGATACTGGACTTGAACCAGTGACGTCCTGCTTGTAAGGCAGGCGCTCTACCACTGAGCTAATCGCCCTCAATTATCTAATTTACAGAGGCCCTTAAGAAAAGCTTTAAAATACCTGAAAAC
>JBGTNM010000451.1:0-1525 GCA_041743025.1 Microcystaceae cyanobacterium | reverse complement strand
TCGACGATTCTACTATCTGTGTCGTAACTTTTCCATTGTTAAAAGATTATTTAAGCTTTTCTTTGATTACCAACTTTTTAAGATTCCTAATCTAGCAAAATATGATGCTTTTGTCCAATTCATTTAGGCTTGCTATATATTAATTTCTAATAAAGAATCAGGCAGGAAAAATTCTGCGACTTCAAGTTTAATACAATATTCATAGATCTCGCCATCTATCTGAAAAAGCCAACTAATATACTCTGTTTGAGAATTATAGATTAGGTGAACATTAACCATTAATCGGGTATCGTTGAATCTTAATTGAGTGGGATAATCAAGGTAAGTATAGCCAAGGAGAGACTCATCGATTTTCGTTGGTTCTGATTCTATTTTTTCAAGGTTTGCTAGTTTGACACGATGACAAACCTTCACTCGGAAATTCGCGTTTTGTTGTTGGCAAATAAACTCAAGTGCGGCATAGTCAAACTCATTCGCTGACGTTAAAACGACTAGATTATCAACACAATATCCTCTCAAAGCATAAGCCACGTCCAGAGCGACTTCTGATGAAGTAACTTCGATGAGGACTATTTTTAGGTTGTCCTCTTGAGAAAAGACAGAATTAGTCATTGATTGAAGGAACTAGAATTAGCCTCATTGCTCCAGCTATTAGAATATAGCCTAACACTAATATTAAGATTTTTCTCCCCAGTTAGGATTTAAAGGATTTTTCGGATGAGCAGGCACACCAGTTAATCGTTTAAATCAATTAATTAACGCTTATGCTAACAAAATTAATACTTTAATTAGCCCCAATAAGGTTCTGAGGGAAGAAGGCGGTCATAAATTGTGCCATGCCTAAGCGATCGCTTGGGCAAACCAAATTTTATATCCACACAAAAGACACCGAGAATTAAAATAGCTGGGTTGAGGGTGGCTGAGGGTTGAGCTTTGGTTAAGTAATAAAAGATAATCGTTAAACTTAAACTCACCCAAAATCTCGGTAAAAAATTAGTCGAATCCGACATTAATACTCCCCAATTAACAGTGGCAAGAATAGGTAAAAAATAGCCAGAAGTACAGCCAGCAAATAACGGAAAAATAGGGAGATGCCAATCCTTATCTTTGGGTTGAAAATCTAAACATTTAGACATGGGAGGGACGGAGGGGTGAAGGGCGCAGACAATCCCCTGCTGATGGTGGAAGTAGTGGCATTGTTTGCAGGGTTTGAGCCAATTTTTTTTCTCCTTAAGTGACTCAAAAATAAAGAGATTTCCCAAGAATGACTAATCCGAAAAATTTGCTTTATTACCAACCAGAGAGATACATAATACCAGATTAAAACGAGAATACTTGCCAAAATTTTCATGATTCAAAGATTAATGGGGTCATTAACAAGTTCTAGAGGGTATCTATAAATAAAAGATTAAGCAGACAGACGATTTAATAATAAAGGAATCATCGCTACTTGAACCACTGCCTCACTCACCTCTGGAAGCCTTTCATAGTCTTTGCTTAAACGTCTCTGTTTACCCAACCAAGC
>JBGTNM010000450.1:0-9255 GCA_041743025.1 Microcystaceae cyanobacterium | reverse complement strand
CCAACGAGCCGTATAGCCTACACATTTACCCAGTACTAAATTACTAAACTTCTTGACCCGTTCACAGGCTGGTAACTGTAAATCCTCAGTGTCCGTCTCAAGCAATTGATTAAGCTGCTCAATCTTGCTCTTAAAGCCCTCACGCTGCGTCTTCTTCAACAAAGGCATCACATCAGTCGTTAACATCTCCTCAAGCTGCCTCATACTCTCAGCAAAGCGTTTAGCCTTAATTTCCCGCTCCCACTGTTCAGGGTTCTGAGAAAACCGATTCTGCCACATATCATAAAACTCACTAATCTGTTTCCCTACTTCGCTCTGAGGTCTTCGCGCCTTAATCGTCATCGTCGTTGATGCCCACAGATACAACTCACACCGAGCCAACTTCGACCCCGATCCCGACTTCCAACTCGTCTTATCCCCGCTTGACATCTCATCAAGCCCACAACCAATACGCCGCTTAAAAGCCCCCATCGACTCGAACCTTTCATGAAAGGGAAAAACCAACGGCAACAAACAAGCCCTCAGCATCAGACCAAAACCAAACTCATCGAATACACGATTATAAGCCTCAAAATCTGGGCTGTGTACTAGAAACGCTAACTTTGTGGTTAATTCGTGCATCCATTGGTCGTAATCATCAATCATGGCTGCCGAGCGGCGAGAAAAGTTCGATAGTTGAATCCCATAATCTGGACCAACTGCTTTGCTGTAACGATTTGACCAGTAACTACTTTTCCTAACACCTGGGCGATCCCTTTGTGCCAACCAACAGATGAAGGCCCGTCGTCCATCGTCACAGATTCCAAACTTACTTTTCTGCTTCTTACTGGGCCGGTGGTCAGCAACGCCATTCTCATCCTTCCGATAAGTCTGTAAACTCTCAGGAAACTCTCTAGACAACTGCTGCTTAAGCCTAGAGATCAAAGGCGTTTGAAACCTGCTTAAACTTTTAAGCTGCAAATAAATCTCTCGAATCTCTGCAATCAAACCTGGATTAAACTCCAGAAAATAACCAACCTGCCCGTAATACAACTGAGCGTAACAAGCAATCGCAAAAGCATCAGCCACATCATTCTTATCAGGAAGCTTATAACTTTTGCGATGATTACTAGCCTGTTGATGACCAATCCATAACACCTCAATCTGATGTTGAGTACAGACTTCCACCAACAACCAAGCATAATGAGTTCCTGACGGTTCTAAACAGATAGCATCTGGCTTTAATCCCAACAAACTGTTAATCCCACCCCGATTAAAATAGAAGGTTAACGGGTCTTTATCCGGGTCTTTCGACCGCTCATCAGACTTACATTTCTCCTTCCAGTAATTACGGGGGTTCCTCGGAATTTCCTCCGACAAAAACCAACAGACAGCCCGATTCTTACAGATGTCAATTCCTAAAATATTCATCGTTTTCAAGGTACGTATAGTAGGATACTCGCTGATTTAATCCCCATATCAAAGGTCACAATTCCTACGAAACAGTAAATCAAATTACTTCAAAACCTCAATGGGGGGATTGAGCAGCCTAGAACGCGGTCAAAATAATCAAAAACCTTACGGTCATATTGTTTAAGAACTACGTTCTAGACTTCCAACCCTAAACCGTTTACACGGTGCGATATGGTTCGCGTTCCACATCGCTGTTGACATTCAATAAGGATTGAGTGACAAAAGCGAAATGGAATGTTAGAATTGAGTCAAGAAAAATAAGATAGTTTTTGATGAGTGGCTGCTATTAACGCAGCCATTTTTTGTTAATGATATTGCTGATACCAAAGCTGTAATCTGTTGGTTACACAGGTTTCTAACTCCTCCTCAGAAACGACAACTGTTTCACTCCATTTAATCTCTAACTTGTGACTTCTGTAGCTAACTAAATAAGTTCCGTCTAAGTTTGGCCACGCTCTAATTTCAAAGTCCATAAACTTAAAAGTTTTAACCATTAGAAAGTAACCTCCTTAAAAAGGAATTGGGATTTCATCATCTTTTGTTTCGTTAGGTTTTTCTTGACCCTCAAAATATGTGTACGTATCACTTTTTTCAAGGTCTTCAGTAGTGACATGAGATTCGTATTTTTCTGGGTATAGTAATCTATCAATGGTTTCAATCGCTTCAGCAGTGACTTCTGCCCAATTGTCTGTACTGCCGTCTAGATGAACTTCGATTCTGAGCGGTTCGTACTGTTGTACTTGCCGTGTTTGAGAAATGATGATTTTTTCAATCATGGTTTTTTGAGAGGCGACTGAAGCCATTTAACACAAAAAAAAAAAAACGTCAAGGTTTTTCTGATAAACTTAATATTTGTTAAATAATACGCACTACACTACAATGCCTAGACGTTTAGCTGTTCCCAAAACTGCCAACTCCCTTTCAATGACCTGTGAAGCTTGGGCTATTCTTCATCAACGCGCTAGGCGGGCCGGCATTCCTAAATCTGACTATGTTGAAAATCTTGTTCGTCGTGGCGATTTGGAGATTTACGATATTGTGGTCACTTTCTTAAGACAGCATCTAGAGCAGGCTACACAGGATAAAGAAGCTGCACTGACCTTAGTACAGAGACTAGAAGTCCGTGAGACTGAATTAAAGTATATGCTCCGACAAATTGGCGTTAATCCGAATTTAATTCCTTAAAGCGGTTTTTGAGAAATAATTGCGCTACTCCTTGAATTATTGCTCAAAAACCGCACCCTGCCGTTATCGTTAGAGTTCTAAAACTCTCTCTAAGTCTTTTAGCAGCTCCCTGGCTTTCTCCCATCGTGGCGAAGTGGTTGAAGCTGTGCGGGCCTGTTCCTTCCAATGTTCAATAACATCAAGTAAATCCTCTAAATGATTAACTGCTCCAGCGATCTCCGCGTCTACTCTGACCACTTTGGTGACTCTGCCCGTCGCTGGTCGTCCTGCGCCGATGCGCTTTCCTCCTCTGTTGCTCATAAAAACCTCAAACGTTACAAGAATCAGTGTTATAGATTATTGTAACATTATTCATAGTCCCTGTGTTTGATTTTTGTAACCGTCTTTCAATCTTTATTTTCTCGTAGCATCTTCCAACGTCGGTAAGAGTAATAAGTTTCAATCCCTAGACAAGTTAGAAGGCCCAATGCCCCCAAAATGATTAGCAATGTTTCAAAAATATTAAATCGCCATTTATTATCAAAAAAGATAATAAAATTAAAAGTTGTTAGAAGTTTTGGTAAGAAATCTCCAAAACGAAATTGATAAAGCTTCCATTTAAGATAAAAGATAGGGTATAAAAAGCAGATACCGCTACTTAGACCAACCATAAATTCCGTCATTGAGAACTCCTTAACATTTAACATTTATTCTTAAAAAAGGTAAGCCTCGAATGCTCATTCCATTAGGGCAAGCTCCTCCATCATCATCTAAGTCACAGGTTCCGTCTTGCGTTCCTCTTAGACTCATACTGATATAACTTCTATAATAGAAACTGGGTCTGTTGTAAACCCAACTTTCTAATGTTTTATCGTGAAGTTTTTGTAGGAGTTCTCTAGCACTTGCGCTTCTTAAGTAAGATACAGTGCTGTTATTACCGAAGTCACAAGGATTGTCATTAAAGTGAGTAGGCCCGTAAGTGAAGCTAGCTTCATATCCTTGTGAAAGGGGCCATGGTGCTTGCCCTCCTTCATAACTACTATCTTGAATGATTACATTCCCTCCTCCTATGAATGAACAACCACAATTACTTTTAGCGATCGTATCCATTTTAGTAGCTTCACCGATACAATCTCCATAGCTACTAATAGAGCAATAAAGACTAAAATCTTTCTGGATTGCCTGAGCAGGTTGTGTTATCAAATTGAGAAAAAGTCCGATGAGTAAGAGTTTAAATTTCATGATTAAAAAAGGGGAGATTAACTCCCCAGAATTGACCAAACTAAAAATCACCAAACGCTAAAATTGTATAGTTGAGAGAACTGCCGTAAATGTCAGCAATTTTGACAGATGCTTTAGTTCCTGACCCGTCTGGGTCAAAAAGTAATTCGTTATTGTTCATTAAAAAGCGAGTTGTCAGCGATCCGGCTGTTGCGGTCTGCTCAACGATAAATTGTTCGTAATCTTGCCAGGAAAGTTCATCAGTAAAATTGTAATAATCTTCAAACTGAGCTTGATTGATACCGATTAAATCTTCGGTGTTATTCAACCCGTAAATTGTTGTTAAGGTTGCCAGTTTTGTGCCTGGTTTGAGAACAACTGTATCATTTCCCTCACCCAGAAAAACGGTGTCTTTACCTCCCTCAGTTTTGATAAGGTCGTCTCCAGCATCACCCCAAAATATATCATTGTGTCTGCCTCCGACTAGCGTGTCATTACCGTCACCACCATAGATTAGATTCCGACCGCTTCCAGCCTGTATCAGATCGTCATCATCACCTCCCCATATTTTGTCATCTCCTGTGGTTGTTGTAATAGTGTCATTCCCCTCGCTTGAACCGATAATATTGTCCCCCGATCCCCCGTTAATTGTGTCGTCACCGTTTCCTGTCCAAATAATGTCTCTACCTAATCCACTTGTAATAGTGTTATTCCCTCCCCAAGCTTCGATGTAATTGTTGCCGCTCCCTGCATTAATCATGTTGTCGCCGTCTTCAGCATAAACATAATCGCTGCCGCTCCCCAGTGTAATAATGTTGTTTCCGTATCCTGCATCAATGAAATTATCACCCGATAAATCGGTTATTGTATCATCTCCATCCCAAGCGATAATTGTGTCCTTCCCAATGCCACCAATAACAGTATCATTGCCCGTCCCTGCCAAAATGAAATCGTTTCCTGAACCTCCCTCTAAGTAATCATCTCCATCTTCTCCACTGAGAAAATCATCTCTGATACCGCCGATAATCGAATCCCCTTCCAAGGTTCCTATTAGGCGATTGTTTTCTGATGTAATACCTCTAATCTCAGCCATTGTTTTTTCCTCAATTAACTAAATTTACCAGGTAACAGTTTTAAGGTTTTCCAAGCCACTACTAGACTTAAAACGGTAAAGATGTCAGTAATCGCTTTATAGACTAGATAACTTCCCACAAAAGGAATGTTATTGCCTAATTGTTCAGCCAAGTCAGCCAGTGTTACTGGGCTTTGTGGTAAAAACCCCGTTACTTTTGCACTGATATTGCAGATAAAATGTCCTAAGCTTTCTAGCGTTGTTCCATTCATAGATTTACAATGGCAGTCCAAAAAAGACTAATGAGGATAGCGGGTTCGATCCGGTCGTAAATATCAGTGATAAAACAAGCTTCGTACTCGTTATCAAAGATAGATAGAAGCGGACACGATGCACCTCCTTGATTTTCGGGGGCTGTGGCCACAAAGTCGAAGGGAAACTTAGATTTAAAATGTTCAATCACACAGAGATTAATCTGTTCTTTATCTGTCTCCTTAAACTCTGGCCCAATTTCCACATCTACTTGTGGAGTGGTTGACGTTTGAGCTAACACTGGATGGGTAAGACAGGTTAGCAATGAGAGAAAACAGATGATAATTACTTCCTTGAGTCTTACCCTATCCATGTGTGTTACTCCTAGACGTTCTGTAAAACGATATGTCTGAATGTCCGCATTGATGCACCAATTCCCATTGGTAAAATAGCCACGTCTGTCATTGTGCTAACGATGCCTGCGATGGTGTCGGACATCGTATTTACTTTTTCTACTTCGTCCTCAAACTCGGCTCTAGCAGGATTGGCAATCATTCCGATACCGATAATAACTGTTGCCATGAATAAGCAACGAAAAGCGTTTTTTTGAAGAATATTCATGAGGTATTCCTTGATTACAAAAAGGTTATACTTTTAGTCTATTACCTATTGTGTTAATAAAACTTTACTTAACAATAAGTAACGAACTTTCTCACTTAAATAACTTGATAGTTAGAGCCATGAGAGCCATAAAACCTAATGCTTTAAAGCTGGCCTCTATTCCCCAACTCAGTGCTTCTTTAAAGAATTCAGGCATTTCTTTGATTTCCTCAATGGAATCACTAAAACTAGCGAGAAAACTAATTAAGTCAATCATTGTTTTTTCCTTAAAATAATATTTACTGCGAACGAGATGCTGATGGCTGCTAATAGTCCGTTACTTTCAATGAAATTCATGGCATCATTAGTGACTTGTCCGCCAAATTCTTGACCTGTCCCTCCCCCGCCTAATTGTGTAAAACAAACTTGGCTGCCAGCAATATTTTGTTTTTCTGGATAACAGGTACAGACATCATTTATCTTGTAACAGAATTTCATAGTCTAAAGAGAGATTTAATGGCTAGAATTCCTGCTAAAGCACTGACAAAAGCGACAAAATGAGGCTCTATATTGCCGATAAAATGTTCATCAACCCATGCATCAGGTGGTTGTAGATTTAAGTCGCCAAAACTAACGGCTACGTTTAAGTTTACGAGTGCGATTAATTGCTTTAGCATTTTTCTTTCTCCTTTGGGGTAAACGTTTAATAACTTGGTCTGCAATAATGGGCGCAACAATCATCATCGTAATAAAAAATGCTGCGCCGCTATTCCAGTACCATGTTCCGAACTTTTGGATTGCGTCAAACATTAGATTTCCTCCGGTATTAATTTGTAGAAAATATGTAAGCAGATACCGAGTAATGCCACGAATGCTACTTTAATCATTAAAGGTGCAATTAATGGTATCAATTCTGATAGTCCTGGAACCGTCAAGCAACCTGTACAAGCACTTTTGCTAATCGTTAAACTCTCAACGGTAATGTGTAATTGAGCGGCTAAACTCTTAATGGCGTTGATGACTGTTGAATTACAGGCAGGGATATTAATTGAAGTACACATGATTAAAAAGTTAGGAACATTTTAGCAACTTTGAGAATGGCAGCCGCGCCATAGATAGTAATGAGTGCGCTGCCGATAACTTCTGTTAAAACACTGAGTAATGCAATAGATTGGTCTAGGTTCATGCTGCTTTCTCCTCGCTATTCATCTCGCCTAAAAATTCAGCCGTTTCTAAAAAGCTGGTAGCTCGTCCATACTTACCGCGAGTTTCTTTGAAGGCTAATAAGTAATAGCCTGGGCATTCTGGAAAGCTATCAATTGATAGTCTTGAGCTAAAAGTATCAATCATCGGAAAACCTCGCTCATCTTCGCTATCCATTGGGTTAGCTGGGTCGATGTAGAGACATTTAGTCCCTTTAACCTTGCGGGTCGCTCCTTCTGGCATATAGTCAATCTTTTTAGTATTGAGAATCAGATAACTCTGAGAGTTAATTTGAGATTTAATGCTCAAAGGCTTGACTAAGGCGGCATTGATTAACTTGCTTTCGGCTTTTCCTCGGAAACCTGGTCGTTGGCGGAATTCAAGATTGTAATAACCTGGGATTTGAGGGAAGTCCTCCAGGGTAAAGTCGGGATAGACATTGCGAGACATACAGGTATAACCTCGTTCGATGGTTTGTGCGATTCTGGTTGCTGGGTCAAAATATTGAATTTCTACAAGGGTAATGACTTGCTCGTTTTTGGTGTATTGGTTGAGTCCGGCGTAAGTGATACAGAATGTGGTCATGGTTTTTGCTCCTGGGCTTGACTGATACAAACTTGGTGATAACTGTTTTGGCGTTCTTTCCACTCCTTCATATTTTTCTCAAAAATCTCCCAACCGCCATAAGCTTCGTAAATCATGGCGAGTGTGGGGCCAACCTGACGATCTATCCATTCAAAAGCTCGGTCAATGCTTTTTTCCTGGCTCCCTACTTTGATGTATTGAACATCAGTTTCATCTAACAGCGATTGCCACCAATGCAGCCGAGGGCATTGCCTCATGTTGACTGAGTGATTGCGGTTAATGAAGTCAATGGTTCCTGTAACTAGCTTGGCTAACTCGTTGGAGTGATTAATCTTGCTGATTTCCTGCCAAACTAACTCTGCTCTTTGCCGTCTGAATTGTGCTTCCCATCTGTCGGCAGGGATATCATGTACCGTTTCGGCATTGTAAAAACGGATTAACTTATTAGAGTTGGGAGAACCAAAGTAGATAGTGTCTTCGTACTTACTGCTAAAGGAAATCTTAGAATTGATACCCTTTGCTTTCTCTAAAAGTGAGTAATTACCTTGACTGACAGCGACTTTAATTTGACTGAGTTTTACCCTTCTTTCATAGTCATCTAGAGCAATATCAATGCGGGTTATTTTGAGTTCAGGATAGTTTTCTTGAATGCTTTTCACCCATTCAATTTGATGAGGAATTAACCTGACATATTCACCGGATAGCACAATGATTGCTCTTATTTTATTACCGGATAGGCTGTATCCTCCTCTAATGCCTAGTACAGATCTAAAACTATGGTCAAAGCTCATCCCACACCAAAAACGTTTACGGGATAAGATGGCAATTTTGTCATCTAAGTCTTTTGACAAAAAATTCAGAAATTCTTGTAATTCTTTGATCTCTGTAAAGCGTCCGATAGCTTGAAGGTAATCAATTTGACAAGATATCATTAAGTTAATCCCTAACAACGATGCTTTCAGGTTCATTTATAAACTGCCCATCGTTCAGTGATTTCTTTCACAACACTCTGTTACTTAATGTAAATAAAAGATGAGCAATATCTATATCCCTGGTATCGTCGGCATTCTAGGTCATCAAGGAACTGGCAAGAGTTTTTCTGCTATATTAGTTGCCTGTCGTTATGCTAATCAGATTGAATTTGACCTCTGTTTTAACTTTCCGATTAATCTTGAGGCATTGTGGAATTATTGCCGTGCAATGGGGTACACTTGGCTGATGCACAGAATATTACATAATAAGATTCAATATCGTTCTTCTGAGGATTTAACAGAGTTTATGAAAACGAATAGAACGCTTTATATTTTAGATGAGGCGGGGGTTTATTTAAACTCTAGAAAGTTCAAAGATATTGACCCACAATTTCTCCATGATATTGCTCAAATTCGTCATGATGGTAGAATGCTTTGGTGGATCGCTCAATACTTTGATATGTCTGATAAAATGCTAAGAAGTTTGTCATCAGCTTTTATCGTTTGTGATTCTCAATTGAGGTTTAATAAAAAGTTGGGTAACTCGGAATTGCATTGGAAACGGATATATTTATATCCAGCTAAGGAGTTTAAGATCTATCTGACGAAAGTGGCTGAGAAGTACACAGGCATGAAATATGTGATTAATGCTCGTCGTCTGTCAATGTATCAGTGGGAGGGGTTTCTCGATGAGACTGACCGGATTATTTTTGATATCTATCAGAGTTTCGGTTC
>JBGTNM010000449.1:0-3566 GCA_041743025.1 Microcystaceae cyanobacterium | reverse complement strand
TCTTGAAACTCATAATCCTAGAAATAAAGGCTGAGCATATAACAAGACTATTCAAGGAAAACAAGACACATTGATCTAAACAAGATTTACTCTGATCATTCCTTGCATTATTCGATAAGTAGTCTTATTTTATTATTGTTGTCTACTGCTTGAACAACTCGTTAGATAACAATTAGACAAAATTGCACATCTTTAAATTTCCGTTTTTTGAGTACAAGGATTATCATTTTTATGAACACTCTAAATGCTATTTTTGGGGAAAACTTAACAAGTTTGTTGCTTGACGATAATCTTTCTGTTGCTGCGGTGTCATCTAAGGAAATAGAACAGCAAGAAGTTGAAACTTTAGATCCTCTTGTACCTGGATTGCTCGACGAAAAGCCCGTCGCATCAGGAGATCAATTAACCTCGTCAACGCTTGGGACTGTTTCTACTAATTTAACGAGTATTACTTCTCAAGGACAACCTGATCTGATCGGAAGACTAACCTCAATTGAGTTACCCGATACGATTGAGTTTGGCGATTTAGGTCGAGTTGAGGTAAAACTAAATAATAGAGGGAATGGCCTCGCTAAAGGGCCAGTCAAGATTAAGCTTTGGCTTTCCACAGATGGCAATATCGATAAAAATGATGTTTTACTTACTACTAAAGTTAGCCAAATCAATTTAGGTGCTGGTGAATCAACCAATGTCTTATTAAAGTACAAAAATCTTACGTCTGCTGTTGCTCCTGGGTCATATTATTTAGTTGCACAGGTTGATACCAGTAACAAGATTTTAGAACGTAACGAAAATAATAATCTGACGAGTCAATTGGTTTCCGCCCCCCAAACGGATATTGTAATCGATTGGAATGCTGCTGCTTTAAATGCCATTCAAGCTGAGGGTGAAGCAGGGCGAGGAATTCCGCCAACCGCAGGATCTCGATTACTGGCTCTCATGTCTACAGCAATCTATGATACTGTTAATGCTTTTAGGCAAACCCATAACGCTTATGCAGTCGATCTGGTTGCTCCAAGTAATGCGTCTCTAGAAGCGGCTGTGGCAGGTGCAGCCCATCAAATTTTAAAAACTTTAATCCCAAAACAAGCTAATCTATTAAATCAACAATTGGCTTATTCTCGCAAAGAGATTAAAGATTTACCAGCGAATGAGGTGGCAGGTGAGCAATTTGGACGAACAATCGCGGCTCAAATCCTGGCTTTACGCGTTGATGATGGTTCAGATAATAATGCGCCCTATGTTCCGCCAACAGGTGACTATGTGTGGCATACACATGGGCCAAACTATACATCTGTTGGCCAAAATTGGGGCAAAGTGACTCCTTTTGCAATTTCTAGTGTTGCCGATTTTAGTCCAAATGGGTTGGATTGTTCTCCCAATGTAGATCCTCTTCTGTATGCCACAGAAATTGAAGAAGTTCGTAAATTTGGCGGTAGATCTAACACCAATCTAACCACGCTTGAGCGAACGGCAGATCAAACGGAAATCGCTGTTTTTTGGGCGTATGATCGAGCCGATACGTTTCGTCCCTATGGGCAGTTAAATCAAATTGCTGAAGAAATCGCTGTACGAGAAGGAAATTCTATTTTTGATAATGCTCGTTTATTTGCCTCTTTAAATGTAGCTTTAGCCGATGCAGCGATCGTAGCTTGGGATGCTAAATACAAATATAATCAACCCCGGCCCGATGATGTAATTGCTGGAGGAATTGCGGCTAATGATGGAATAGCTTCAACGGTAGGCGATCCTAATTGGAGACCCTTGCTCGATACACCTCCTTTTCCCGATTATATTTCGGGCCATTCGATCTTTGCAGGGGCGTGGGCAGGTGTAATGAGTCATTTCTTTGGTGAAGATTACAATTTTACCGCCGTCTCACAAGAATTACCAGGTGTACGGCGTAGCTTCGATAGCTTTTATGATGCTGCTACTGAAGATGCCCTAAGTCGGATTTATGGCGGTGTTCACACTAGAGAAGCGACGATCACTGATTCTTTACCCACAGGTATAGAAATTGGGCAGTTTGTCGCCGAAAACTTCTTTGAGTCCGTTGGTTAATCTCACGCGAAAGAGGAAAAACCCAAGTTAGGGGGTACATCTTGCCAGCGACCTTGACCAACTGCTTTAATGGCTTCTGATAAACTGAGATCACCCGTATACAAAGCCTTGCCGACAATAGCCCCCGTTACGCCCAAAGGTTCGAGAGACAGTAAACTGAGTAAATCGGTTAGTGAACTGACACCCCCAGAGGCAATAATCGGAATATTGACGGCATGGGCTAATTCGCGTAGAGAGTCTAGATTAGGGCCACTCAGAGTGCCATCTCGATGAATATCAGTAAAAATAATTGCAGCAACGCCTTTTGTTTCCATTTGTTGGGCTAAATCTGTGGCGTTGACTTGAGAGGTTTCGAGCCATCCTTTGGTTGCTACTTTACCATTGCGGGCATCGATGCCAACCACAATTTGATTCGGAAAGTCTTGACAAAGTCGCTCAACTATGCTGGGTTGTTCTACGGCAATGGTTCCTAAAATTGCTCGTTCTACCCCTAATGAAAGTAAGTCAGCCACACTTTGAGCATCTCGTAAACCTCCTCCTACTTGCACGGGGATCGGAATTTCTTGGACAATCTTTTTGATAGTTGATAAATTAACGGATTTGCCCTGTTTTGCGCCATCTAAATCGACTAAATGAAGACGGGTTGCGCCTTGTTCTACCCATTGATGGGCGACTTCTAGGGGATTTTCATTAAAGACTTGCGATCTTTTATAGTCTCCCTGATACAAACGGACACAACGTCCATCGAGTAAGTCGATTGCGGGAATAACGTCCATGCTTTAGCCAAAAAATCGTTGTATTAAGTCTTCTCCCATCCTAACCAAAAGGGAGGGCATGAGAATAAAGAGAAGACTGACTATTATACTCCAAAGATAAGCGACACACATCAATAAGCCATCTGCTTCGATGGTGGCTATAACCAGTAAGATAATCCCAAGAGTGGGTAAAGGATTAGTGAGGGGGATAGGTAGCATTAGTAGAATCGCCAGCCATGCAATCCAAAATCCATTTATTCTCCAAATGTAGGGATTCTCTGCAATGATTTTCAGGCGAGGTGCTGTAATTTTTTCAAACCAATGACTTAACTTTTTTAAAAATCTTAATAAAGGATCAATAATTTTTTTGGGAAAGCGAAAATTAGCGAGTCTTCTCGGTAGCCAAAGATCTTTTCTACCCAAAGCCAACTGTAATGAAAGCAGAAAGCAACTTCCACCTAATATACTAGATACTCCAGGAGGCATTGGTAAGAGGAAAGGAAAGGCAAATAATCCACACAGAAGCATTAACCCTTTTTCTGAAGTTCCGTCTAAAAGTTGTCTAATCGTTAGAGGTTGGTCGGCTAGTTTCTTTAAAAGTGTTTCTAATTCATGAGAAAATTTTAAATTCATAAGATTGAGTAAAATCTATAATAAAAAGGAAACAGTTACATAAAGGGCTGCTGTTATTAATTGCATGATCATAACAGGGATTCCATATTTTAAAAAGGTTCTAAAGTTGACATCCTC
>JBGTNM010000448.1:0-18766 GCA_041743025.1 Microcystaceae cyanobacterium | reverse complement strand
ATTGGTCTTGTTGGTAGGATGTCAGTTTAGCGATTTCTGGGAGACCCCTCAATTTTTTGTTTTGTGTTGAATATTCTAACGATTTCTCAGACGACCTGATAAACAAAGCTTAATGTGGCCCACGCTCTGACATCAAGCGCGTAGCGCTCGGCGCTCGAACCCACAATTTCAGCCGGAACGCCACTAGCCATATGTAAGTCTTGTAACAAACTCTGAGCGATTGCCAACGGGTTGTTGAGCGGGAAAATGTGAGCTTTGTCGCGTTTAAGTTCAGGCGGCAGGCGCAGAGCTTGCCAGGTTTGAGTAAACGGAGCATGAGAGGCGATCGCCTGAAATTGCTCTAGCCCACTGAGCGCCGATGAGTGCCAACTGAGATTGTCTTGCGCGGAGGGAACAAGATAGGTTTCGCCTGGGGGAATAGATGGGCCGATGACGGGGTCAGAGAGACCCTGGCTTTTTAAGCCAGGGCTTCCTCTGACTTCGTCATTTTGACCGAGTGAGGGAAGGTAAAGAAGTGCCTGAGCGCTAGCGTCAATGCCCAGCAATAAAAAATAAATCGGGCGATCGCTTTGGTTGACCAGACGGTATTGCAAGCGGCAATCGCGAGGCAGTTGGGCTAAGCTTGCCTCCTCGCTCAAGGGTGGTTCGTCGGGAGCAGTCGGTAAATTTAAGCGACCAGCTCGCCGTTGAATTAAGGCACGGGGACGCTCATCAATCATTTCTAGAATAACTCTGATCGCTAGCTGGGAGGAACCTTCATTCGCCGTTAAATTCCAGAGCTTGGCAGCGAGAAGTTGATTGAGCGTGGGGGTAAGCCGCTTGACCGCCGATTTAATCGCCTCCTCTGAGGAGCCTGCGGTATTGGGCAAGAGGATGCCCCCCGCCGACAGCAATCCATAGCCCTCCGTGTCGGTTTTCTGAGCGCTCTCGCTCGCCACAACCGCCTGATCGCTGGACTTGACAGGCACTCGCCCCAGCAGGCAATCAGCCTCCTTTTCGCCGGCGGTAATCACCTCAGCAACCGCCGCAACGGTCGAAAAGGCACTGGTAGCATCTACTCGTTCAATTCTTTCTAGGTGGCTTTCTAGTGCCACACTGAGCTTAATATCGCGCGGTAGGCAGCGAATGGCTTCTTGCAGAAGTTGCCCCTCTCTGAAAACAGCAGTCTCCTGGGTCAGTGGGCGGACTTTGCCCGTCAATCCGGTGCGCGATCGCAATTGCAGTCTAAGTGGCAATTCCTCTCCCAAGGCGGGTAGACAATCAAAACAAGAATTGAGTCCGTAATGCTTAAGGAGAGTCGCTGGCAATCCCGTCAGTTTGATCGTGGCACTCGTCTCATCATCTTGTCGGGTGATGAGCGCTTCGGCTCCCTCAACCGTTGCCGGTAGCAGATAGTAGGTAAAAAGCGGCCCGCCTTTGCCATTGTGTTGTTGAGGTTGCTGTTGTTCTCCCATCAGTGGGGCAACTTGCTCAGTCGTTCGAGCCAGGGTAGTGCTGACTTTACTGGCAGGAGTCACTTGCCAGAGGTATTGGGTGAGAGCATAGGTAAACAAACCGACACTAAATCCCTGCCCTGAAAGTTCGGTGGCGATCTGTTGGCTGCCCGCAGCACTCAGGACAATGCCAGTCCGGCCATTAGCTGAGGATTTCTCTGTTAGACGGCGTTTCAGTTGCGCTTGCAAGGCTAATTCTTCGGCGTTGGGTTGTTCGCAAAGATAAGGAAGCGATCGCACTCGTAAATTGCCTTGCAACGGTTGGCTACTAGGTTGGTGACTCGCATCTAAAACAAAGGTGAATTTCTCGGTTTCCAGCGATCGCCCCAGCAGTAGCAGCGTGTCTTCTAGCAGGTCATTGGCAGCCGCCGTCCCGTCACTGGGAACGAAACCTCGCAGCCATCGGTCATCGGTACTCCGCCTTTGAAAGGCGGAGCTTCCTCTGACTTCGTGAGGTTCTACGTTGACTTGACAACCGTAACCACTAAAGTGAAACAACACGACATCACCCGGACGAGCCTGCTTGACCAAGTGTTCCTCAAAAGCCGTTTCGATGCCTTGGCGGGTCGCTTGCTGGTTGGTTAGCGTCAAAATATCCGACGGCCCGAAGCCAAAGCGATAGAGCAATAATTCTCGCTGCCGTTCGACATCGGTGGTACAACCTTTTAAAACCAAGCGATCGCCGTATTCGTCAATACCAACCAACAGGGCTAACTTACGCTGAGTAGGCGCAGCTAGGGTTTGATAATAACTTTCCCATTGGGGAGAGCGATCAAACCAGCGCAGCCCGGTTTGACTGACTCCCCAGGTGAGCAAGCTTTGTAAAAACGTCCGCCGATCGCAGTCCATATTGATTTTACGGTTGAGCTTGCATCGCTCGAATGAGTTCGTCCGCTACTTCCGGTCGCGAAAACTCTGGCGGCGGCAGTTCCCCTCGTCGTAGCATCTCCCGCACTTTAGTTCCCGATAGATGAATGCGTTCTTCGGTTGAACTAGGGCTAGTTTTGGTCGTAGCCATCTGTTGAGTGCGCGTGCAGTAGAAAGCGTGTTCAAACTTCATCGGCACAATCCCCAGTTCTTCGGGTTTGAACTCATCAAAGATGTATTGAGCGTCATAGGTTCCGTAATAATCGCCAACGCCTGCATGATCGCGACCGACGATAAAGTGGGTACAACCGTAGTTTTTGCGGATGAGGGCGTGAAAAATGGCTTCGCGGGGGCCAGCATAGCGCATCGCAGAAGGATTGATCGCCAGAATCACTCGCTCTTGGGGAAAATAGTTTTCCATCATAATTTCATAGCAGCGCATTCGCACGTCAGCCGCAATGTCATCACTTTTGGTCGCACCGACCAAAGGATGCAAAAAGAGACCGTCCACGATTTCCAAGGCACATTTTTGGATGTATTCGTGAGCGCGGTGAATGGGATTGCGAGTTTGAAAGCCAACAATCGTCTTCCATCCTCGTTCTTGAAATAATTGCCGAGAGTGGACAGGATCGATCTGATAGTTAGGAAACTGAGGATGGGGGCTGCGTCCGAGCAACCAAACGGGCCCGGCAAGATTAACAAGGCCTTGATCGTAGACGACTTTGACCCCTGGATGAGCGATATCATCCGTTCGATACACGTTAACGGCTTCGTGGGCTTTGTTATAGTGATATTTCTGGGTTAACTCCAAAACCCCGATAAAATTGCCCTGCGGATCGTCGAGGCGAATCCAATTGCCTTCAGTGAGAGAGTCAGCCACTTCTTCACTGACGGATAGCGTTACTGGCACTGACCAAACGGTTCCATTGGTCAGGCGCATATCTTCGACGACCGTTTCGTAGTCAGCCTGTTCCATGAAGCCTTTGAGGGGACTAAAGCCGCCAATGGCAATCATGATTAAGTCAGAAGTAGCACGCTCATCTAGGCGAACGCTTGGTAAATGGTTGGCTTGGTCTAGAAACTCCTGCCGCTCGGCTGAGGTAGCAATACGGTCAATAAGTTGACCGCCATGAGGTGTAATTCCAACAGAATGTGTACCCATAATGTTTTTTCTAGCTGACAGGATTTATCCTATCAAGATCTGACAATATTTGCCGATCATTGTTATTGCCACCCTGTATTAATTTATAGGATTTTAGTACCATACAATGACAGGAGAAGCCCTTTTTTGAAATTCACAGAGTATTTTCAATCAGTTAGACAACGGCCAGATCGCGCCATCATTAAGCTTGAGTGAATTGAACGCACTGTCCTTTTTCCCATTAAAGAAACAAAACAACACGATGGGAGAATTCGCCGATGGGCTAAAATAGATGAAATGCAGGGTAAGATTCTACGAGTCGTATTACTGGAAGATGGGGAAACTGTACACAATGCTTTTTTCGATAGGAACTTTAAACTATGAAAATCCAATATTTTGAAGAAACGGATACACTTTATATTGAATTCAACCTTAGCCCAATCGTTGAAACGAAGGAACTTGACGAAAATATTATATTGGATTTGGATTCAAGGGGTCGAGTTTGCGCCCTTACCCTTGAACACACTCAAGAACGTACAGACATACATCATTTTTCCTTTGAACAAATTACTAGCCATGCTGACGTAATCAATGGCTATAACTTAAAAAATGATAAGCTCAAAACTGTCCTATAAATCTTGTTGGCTTTAATTTATGCCATATTTACTAGAAGATTTCAATCTTTTATGCCGATGAATATAATGGTAGTTGATGACGAACAAGACATCCAAATTTTGTTTAGACAAAAGTTCAGGCAAGAACTTAAGCAAGGCAAAATTCAGTTTTCTTTTGCATTTTCAGCAGAAGAAGCACTGCACTCACTCTCAGAAAAACCGTCTAACTGTCTCGTACTGATTTTGGCTGATATCAATATGCCGGGAATGAATGGACTTGAGTTGCTCAAAATTTTAAAAACGGACTATCCTCAACTCAAAGTTTTTATGATTACGGCTTATGGCGACGACAGCAACTATCATACTGCCATGCAATATGGTGCTGATGACTACCTCACTAAACCTATTCCTTTCGATCTGCTCAAACAAAAGATAGATAAACTTTAGTACCTCTTTTTTCTAGCAAAATAGAAATGACAACTGCCAAAATTTTAGTCGTTGATGATGAATCGGATCTGGAAATTTTGCTCCGGCAGAAGTTCAGAAAGAAAATACGCCAGCAAGAGATTCAACTCATTTTTGCTAACAACGGAGTTGAAGCTCTAGAAAAACTTCATTTAAATCCCGATGTTGATATTATTTTAACCGATATTTATATGCCCGAAATGGACGGATTAACGCTGTTAACGAAACTCAGAGAAATCGATCCTATGATCAAGGCTATTATTATATCAGCCTTCGGCGATCTTGAAAACATACGAGCCGCCATGAATCGAGGCGCATTTGATTTTCTCACCAAACCCATTAACTTTGAAGACTTAGAAATTACGACCAACAAAACATTAGAACACGTCAAGCAAATGAAAGCGACGCTGGAGAAAGAAAAACTCGCCAGACAAGCTCAAGAAACCTTGCTCAACGATCTCAAGCAAGAAGTTACAAAACGCCGACAAGTTGAAGCGGCATTGCGGGAAAGCGAACAGCAACTCGCTCAACTTTTAGAAGCAGTACCTGTCGGTATTTTTGTGATTGATACCCAAAGTAATCCCTATTATGCCAATCAAAAAGCACAGGAAATTTTAGGAAAAGGGATTGTAACCTCAAATAATTCTCGACCTTTTAATGAAATTTATCAAGCCTACAAAGCTGGAAGCCAGCAGATTTATCCTTTGGATGAGCTTCCCATCATTCGTGCCTTACAAGGCGAAAATATTACGATTGATGACATGGAAATCCTCCGCGATAATGACAGGATTCCCCTAGAGGTTTCAGCCACCCCTATCTTTGACGAAAAAGGAAAAATCATCTACGCGATCGCGGCTTTTCAAGATATTAATCAGCGCAAAAAAGCAGAAGCTGAACGACTGCGCTTTACTCAAGAATTAGAAGCTCAAAATACTGCCTTAGAACAAGCTAAAGAGCAACTTTCTGAATACAGCTATACGCTAGAACAAAAAGTTGAAGAGCGCACAAAAGAACTTTCACAAACCATCGAAATTCTTCAAGCTCTTCGCTCTGAGTTAGTCATTGAAAACGCACTTCTTCGCAGTGCCGACTATCCCTCAACTTTTAACTACCAAGTTGGCGGTAGTTTGCCGATGGATGCACCTACTTATGTCGTTCGTTCTGCCGATCGCCACCTCTACAAAGCCTTAAAATTAGGGGAGTTTTGTTACATTCTCAATGCTAGACAGATGGGAAAATCGAGCTTGCGGGTACAATTAATGAAACGACTACAAGCTGGAGGATTTGCTTGTGCCGCCATCGATCTTTCAGAAATTGGCAACCGACAACTGACGATGGAACAGTGGTATGCAGGCTTCGCTTATATGTTAATCAGCCATTTTGATTTAATCGACACAATCAATATTCGTCAGTGGTGGAAAGAACGAGATTTTCTCTCTCCCGTGCAGCGATTAGGAGAATTTATTCAGTCAGTTTTGCTCAAAAATATTTCTGCTAATATCATTATTTTTATTGATGAAATTGATAGTGTACTTAACCTCAATTTTGCGATTGATGACTTTTTTATTTTGTTAAGAAATTGCTTTAACAAACGTGCTGATCGCCCTGATTACAATCGTCTAACTTTCGCCTTATTTGGTGTCGCTACGCCTTCTCAACTCATTCAAGACAAAATGCGAACACCTTTTAATATTGGACAAGCGATTCAACTGAAGGGATTTCAACTGCATGAAGCGCAACCTTTATTACAAGGATTGACTGAAAAAGTGAATAATCCGCAAGCGGTTTTAAAAGAAGTGCTATCCTGGACTCATGGACAACCTTTTTTAACCCAAAAGCTATGCCAACTCATTCGTAACTCTCAAGCCATAATTCCCATTAATGACGAAGCAAAATGGGTGGAAACTCTCGTGCGATCGCAAATTCTTAATAACTGGGAAGCACAAGACGAACCCGAACATTTAAGAACCATTCGCGATCGTCTTTTACAAAGCGAATCCAACCTCACTAATTTACTTCATCGCTATCAACAAATTTTACATCAACCCCACCTACCGCAGAGCGATAATGAAGAAGAAAAAGAATTATTACTTTCTGGATTAGTCATCAACAACGAACAAGGATTGACAGTTCACAATCGCATCTATGAATCAATTTTCGATGACAGTTGGATTCAACGCAATTTAGACAGTTTTCCTGAATAATTTTATTAATTAATATCAAAAAAATAGTGATGGTTTTTCTATACTCCACTGTAGTTTTGGCCCATCCAAAACGATTTTAAACTGATTGATAATATCTCTACCTATTAAGGTATAGCGCTTAGGAACCACTATGACTTCAACGTTTTTTATCTGATAATCTTCAATTTGAATATCTATAATATAGGTTTTTCTATTAATAATATTTCCAT
This sequence comes from Microcystaceae cyanobacterium, assembly GCA_041743025.1. Taxonomy (GTDB): domain Bacteria; phylum Cyanobacteriota; class Cyanobacteriia; order Cyanobacteriales; family Microcystaceae; genus JBGTNM01. The sequence goes on along the minus strand of JBGTNM010000448.1, from coordinate 11,773 downwards.
TAATATCTCTGATACTAACTGAGCTATAAGTAAGCTTACCAAGCTGTGAAAGTATCGATTCAGGGATACAAGTCATAACTGCGCCAGAATCTATAATCCCCATCACATCGCAGATTTTTGAAAAATCACTTGGATTAGAAATCTTGACTAATGCTTCTGGACTTGGCGAGACTGAATGCTGTGTATTGCCATAACTACTAAACATACTATTATGATTTAAGCATAAAATTCAACATCATAACCTGGTATTGGTTGATCGATTACTAGATCTTCATCAACTTTTTTATAATAAAGGGGACTTTCTGGATATTTTTCTTTTTGTAATTTATATATATCCTGTTCATCTTCATAAGCATTGCCATCCCATTCCCCATCTACAAAAATAACAAATTTACCTCGATAACTATTAAACCAATCTTTATCTTCTTTTAAGCTTTTATAAGCTTTAATATTAATGTCTTCTTGAATAGGGATATTTTCAAAGATTGCTCCTCTTGCCTCTAAATTTAATTTAAGCCTTTCATAAATTCCTCGATTATTACTAAATACAGCGTTTTCTACACTAGCATGACTTAAATTAGCTTCACTAAGATCGGCATTTACTAAATTAGCTCCACTGAGGTCAGCATAGCTCAAATCAGCACTTCTTAAATTAGCATTGCTAAGATCGGAACTACTGAGGTTAGTTTTTCTAAAATTGGCTCCCTGCAAAAGCTTCCCACTTAAGTTTACCTGGTGCAAATCTGCGCCAGCAAAATCAGTTAATGGATCTAAACCTGAGATCTTTGCTATTTCAAAAAAATCTTCAGTTTCAACGTCACAAACTTGCTGTATCAAAGATTCAAAATTTTGTTCATTACTCATACTGTAACTCCGCTCGACTAATATAGGGTTGCAATTGTGGTCTAATAATCTTTAAAAAATAAGCTCTTTCTAAAATTGCGAGTCTATTACGACCTATATTTCTGTCCCAAAAACCTGTAGCTGTAGTTAACTTAACATCTTCATCTTGAATTTCAAAAATTGCTTCTAATAAACAAGGTTTATCATGAATTTCTAATATTCCGATCTTGACTTTAGATAAAAATCCAGTTACTATCTCCTCATTTTCGTTATGGTGAAAAACCCAAATAGGGTTCTCCTCTGTACCTTTTGTATAAACCTGATAAACCTCTTTTTTGAATTTCTTCGCTTCTTTTCCTGTTGTTTTTGCTTTAATATTCAACGCTTGTGTAACAGAAACTCCTCCACTGCCTTCATTTTCTCGACTTTTTTCTTGCTGAAGCTCCATTTCAAAAAAAGTCCTGAAGGGTGGTGTTATACCAATTGTTTCTAATGGAATTTTCCCATTAACAATATTAAGCTTTAAACACCCCTTCCTTAATCCGAATGAAATTGATCCCCCTTTTACTTTGAATTGATGTTCCCCAAAGCGAATAGTTAGTTGAAGTTCAATATGTTGTTTTAATTTACTTTTTTTTTGAGAAATAGATGTTAAAAGTAAAGAACTAATACTTTGCTTAGCTTGTCTAATGGGATCGCCATGCAGCTTGACGAACAAACAATCAGGAAATTTATTTTCATAACGAGTTGAAATCATTTGGCTATAAACAAAGGATAGTGAATAACATCAATGAGTTGCCGAGTTAGTAAATATATTCAACTTTAATTATCCAAAACAAAAAATGAAATAACGTCATAGCAGGGAATATCTACAATAATATTTCCTTTTTGTACTTTTTTGAAAAACCGAGTTTTGCAAGGATAATCCTGTTGTAGACGTTGAAGCAAATCTTTTTCGCTTTCATCACTGTCTACAAACTCACCATCTACAAAAGCAACATACTTACATTTATATTGCTCAAACCAGGCTTGGTTGTCAAGATGTATTTCATAAGCTCGAATGTTACGCTCTATATCGTTATCGTTTGTATTATTTTTGATTTTATCAAGCTTGTCAATTAAGTCGCGAGTTTCGTTCTCTTGCTCTTTTATAAACTTAAGTTTATGATTAAGCATTTTAGGAGCAATTTTTTCAAGAATATCTTGTCTAAAGGTTGGAGTTCTTTCTACTTTTACATCAAGAATATATAGAGGTGCTTCGTGAGTATTCGCAAGAGATATTGCATCGTCTTTATTGTCTACGGCTTTTACCTTACAATTTAACTCTTCTAACACATCGTTAATTTCTTGTAGATGAATGCGATTATCTTCCATGACAATAACTTCATGAGTTGGCATTTTATAACTCCTTTAAGGTAAAAAACCAAAAAACTTACTACTAACATATAAAGGAAAACTTAGATTGTGAGATTTTTTGCTAGATAAACAACGCTTGAAAAGTATTTTAACATAAAATTTAGCTTCTTCTCCACTACCTCCTCAAGACTCTGGCAGTGCATCAAAGTCTTGCTCACCTCATTGAGACTTTTTAGTTGCTCGCGAAGCTGATGAGGATTCATTCTAAGTAGCTAAGTTTAATGGCTAACAATCTGGAATCTACTAATACTACACAGATTGTTCTAAAATTTCGGAGATTTTCATAATTGTTTACAGTTATTCTGTAGAGAGTCTAGGTTTGGCTGATAAGCTGTTGTACAGCTAAATTGCACATTTTATAATTACATCCTACACCCACGCTCAAAGCAGTTCTCAATTGTCTGTAAGATAGTAGTAACACGGCATAAGTAACGTTGCTGTAAATACTAAAATTTTTCTATCGCCGTGCCTTACAAAATGTGTATCTTATTCATCCGGTAGTGGCGTACCGAGAATCCCTTCTTGCTTGGAAACCCGTTCAATTTTAAAATCTTCAATGTTGTCTTCAAAACGACTAAAAATGACGCGAATTTCATCATAACCTATAGCAATAGAAGCACCACGCGGTTCGGGACATTTCACTCGCAGTAGCGTGATAAAACCGCCAGATTCTCGATCAATATACCAGGTTTTTGGACAATTCGGACTGATAAAACCTTCGATCGCTAATTGATTGAGAGCAGCAATTCCCAAACGGCTATTCAAAAGATATTGCCAAATCTGCGCTTTTTCTTCATCAGTTGCCAGTCGCCACTGACGAGTATTCGCTTGTTTAATACTTTCTAAAATTGGAGAAGGCGTTTGAGCCTTTACTGGTGGGAGTAAGCTACTAGTAATGCATAAAATGACTCCCAACCCAGAAAGCATCAGAATATTTTTCTTATAACTCACTGATAAGATCTTACGCATAATTTATTCTTTATTGCCTATTCCCTATTATCCATTCTCCCAATTCATAATTTATAATTCATAATTTCCCCATTCCCTAAATTTATTGATTACGTTGAAATTCTTCAAGCAAATCAATCAAATTAACCTGACATTGCATAGGTAATAAGTCTAGTAATGACACTTCTAACTTGCCGCCACCTAACTGAACCGGAATTTTGCCAAGGATGTTAACCACTGCATCTTCAGATAAACTATCTTCGCTATCTTCGCTCAAGAGAGGATAGACTTTCTCGGCAACTATGGTATGCAAGTGAGCGTCTGCTAGATATAAATGCCATTTAGCCACGTCAATATAGATATTTTCGCCTATTTCGGCGGCCAAGGCTTCGATTGCTTGAGTTGTGTTAAAATTAGCCATTAGATTTTACCGAATAATCTGCGATCGCAGCAATATAAACCAGGTGGATAAGCAAGATAATCCCCGAAATTCCAGTAAACCACACTATCCAACCCCAATCTGCTTTCTGGAAATTGTGAACGAACCATACCCCAGAATTGAGGCATAAAAAGAGTGCTACATGAATGGCAAAATTCATGCGGTCGTCCAATCGGCGATAAAGGGGATCGGCGCGGTCAGGTTTGCGAGGCCAACGTGGAGGCATGAATTAATCGAAAGGATTTAACTTGGGTTTACAGATCAATTGTAATAGAAACGAGCGCGTAAAGCCGCCAAACTTAAGATAGTTTCTGAGCGAGGGTTGTTAAGGTTTGATGCAAAAGATGGCATTATAGGGCAAAAAAGCGTACTCTATGGCAGTAGTACCAATGAGGAGTTATCAACATGGATATTGTTGGAATTTTGTTGACAGTGCTAGTAACCGCGATCGCTTTGTTAATCGTTTCTCGAATTCCTTTTATCGGCGTTGAAGTAGATGGTTTTGGCAAGGCGTTGATAGCTGCTGTTGTTTTTGGACTGCTCAATGCTTTTGTCAGACCAGTTCTTGGGTTCTTATCCTTTCCGATAACGATTTTAACGCTAGGTCTGTTTTTATTTGTTCTTAATGGTATTATTTTCGGATTAGCAGCTTGGCTAGTAGAAGGTTTTAGATTGCGCTATGGAATTTTGAGTGCGATTGGTGGCGCAATTTTCCTCAGTTTGATCAATGGTTTGTTGTTGCAAATTCTCGGACTGGCAACCAGATAAATTCATGTAGGGTGGGCATTGCCCACCTAATCTTTATAATATAGACAGGGAATACAATATTTTTAGTTTAAGTCTGCTTAGGTTAACTGTATCACAAATCGCATCAAAGATGTCTGCTCTAATTATTAATTTTTCTCCCATTATCAAGCTAACAGATGAACAGTTTGAGAAATTGGCACTTGTTAACCGCGATCTGCGCCTAGAATTGACGACTAAAGGAGAATTAATTATTATGCCACCCACTGGCGGAGAAACCGGCAAAAAGAATCTAGATATTGAAGGACAACTTTGGTTGTGGAATCGCCAAAGCAATTTAGGTGTTGCTTTTAATTCTTCAACGGGATTTCGCTTACCTAACGGAGCTACCCGTTCTCCTGACGCTTCTTGGATAAAGCTAGAAAAGTGGAATAATTTAACCCCAGAACAACGCAAAAAGTTTATTCCTTTATGTCCTGATTTTGTCATAGAACTTGTATCAGAATCAGATGAGTTAAAAGACATTCAAGATAAAATGCAAGAATACCTCAATAATGGATTGCGTTTAGGATGGTTGATTAACCCTAAAACTAAAACCGTAGAAGTTTATCGATCGCATCAGGCAGTTGAGTTATTGCAGTCACCTCAAACCCTATTGGCTGATCATGTTTTACCTGGCTTTGTTTTAGACTTATCAAGTGTTTGGAATTAAAATTTAGCATTAAATGTCTAACAGCTTATCTACCATTAATTGGGAAAAACTAGCTCAAGAATATGCCGCTTTACGGACGCGACGGCGAGTTACAGAATCAGGTGGGTACTACCAAGCTAAACCGACAGGAATTCCTCAGTTTTCTTCCTCCCTTCAACTGCGAGACTACCAACAGCAAGCAGTCATTAACTGGTTAAAAAATAAAGGAAGGGGAACCCTAAAAATGGCGACGGGAAGTGGAAAAACCATTGTTGCTTTAGCCATCGCGACAGAACTTTATGAAAAAATTGGCTTGCAAGTTTTATTGATTATCTGTCCTTTTCGACATTTAGTAACGCAATGGGCAACGGAATGTGAAAAATTTAATTTAATGTCCATTTTAGCATTTGAGAGCGTTTATAACTGGCAAAATCAACTTTCAACGCAACTGTACAACGTTCAATCAGGAAATCAAGCTTTTCTGACAGTCATTGCCACAAACTCTACTTTTATTACTGAAGGATTTCAATCTCAATTAAAATACTTCCCGCCTAAAACATTAATTGTTGGGGATGAAGCGCATCATTTAGGATCTCCTCGCTTTGAGGCTTGTTTACCGCGCAGTATTGGCTTGAGACTGGCTCTTTCTGCCACACCAGAAAGATACTTTGATGAGGAAGGAACAGATTTACTTTTAGATTACTTCGGCAGCATTATTCAACCCGAATTTACCCTGTCTGATGCTATTGATAAAAGAGCATTAGTCCCCTACTTGTACTATCCAGTTTTTGTGGAACTCACAGAAGCAGAAGCATTGAATTACGCAAAATTAACGCAACGAATTGGTTGGGCATTAAATAAAAATGAGCGATGGGAAACCAATGAAACTTTAACAGCTTTATTAATGCAGCGATCGCGATTAATTGGGGCAGCTACAAATAAGCTAGGAGCCTTGCAAAATTTAATGACTACACGCCTCAATACCTATCATACCCTGGTTTATTGCGGTGATGGTTATGTGAGCAATGGTTTAGTTGATCGCCGTCAATTAGAAGAAGTTACCCGCGTATTGGGGAGAGAATTAGGCTATCGGATCAATACTTATACCGCAGAAACACCATTATTGGAAAGAGAAAAAATTCGACAGCAATTTGAACGAGGAGAGTTACAAGGGTTAGTGGCTATTCACTGTTTAGATGAAGGGATTGACATTCCTGCTATTCAAACTGCTGTTATTTTAGCAAGTACGGGAAATCCTCGCCAATTTATTCAACGCCGAGGGAGAATTTTACGACCGCATCCTGGCAAAAAACGGGCAACTTTATTTGATATGATTGTCATGCCACCTGAGTTAGATCGAGAAACCTGGGAAGTAGAGCGAAATTTATTACGCAAAGAATTAAAGCGATTTATTGAGTTTGCTAAGTTAGCAGAGAATGCCGAAGAAGCAATTAGTAAATTAATGGCGATTCAAGAAAGTTATAATTTATAAAAAATAAATCATGATACAATAAATCAATATCATTCAGAGGGAGGAATTTCTGGAAAAGGAACTCTCTACTTTGCCATCGGAACGCGCTCTCTTACGATGTCAAGATCCCATTGATCTCCCTAAATTTTCTAACTTGACACTCGATTTATCGAAAATCTTTCCAGTAGTGTAAGCTATATTTTAACAATAGTGTTGTTTGACTTGAATAATTGGTATGGCAGGTCATAGTAAGTGGGCGAATATCAAACGCCAAAAAGCCAGAGTCGATGCCAAAAAAGGTAAGACATTTACACAACTTTCTCGTGCGATTATTGTTGCTGCCAGGCACGGATTGAGCGACCCTGAAGCTAACTTTCAGTTGCGTACCGCTATCGAAAAAGCAAAAGCTGCCGGCATTCCCAACGAAAACATCGAACGAGCAATTGCCAAAGGCGCAGGAACCTACGAAGAAGAAGGAAGTGTTTTAGAGGAAATCCGTTATGAAGGGTATGGCCTCGGCGGTGTGGCAATTCTCATCGAAGCACTGACAGACAATCGCAACCGTACTGCTGCTGATTTACGGGCAGCTTTTAGCAAAACTGGCGGAAATTTAGGTGAAACGGGTTGTGTCGGCTGGATGTTTGAGCAAAAAGGCGTGGTTCACCTTAAAGGTGAGGTTGACGAAGATTCTCTGTTAGAAGCGTCTGTTGAAGGGGGGGCCGATACCTACGAGATCATTGACCAAGACGACGAAAGCGGTGCAGAAGTCTTGACAGAAGTAACTAACCTAGATAATTTGAGTAATTTTTTAAAAGACAGAGGATTTAAAGTCGCAGAAGTTGAACTACGTTGGATTCCTAGCAATACCGTCGAAGTCAGCAATTTAGACCAAGCGCGATCGCTCCTCAAGTTAGTAGATATGCTAGAATCCCTCGATGACGTACAAAGCGTCACAGCCAATTTTGACATGGCAGAAGAATTAATGGCACTGAGTTTAGTCTAGTTATGGGATTAAAGGCGTTTGTCACCGGAGGAACGGGATTTGTCGGGGCCAACCTCGTTCGCTTGCTACTAGCAGAAGGTTACGAGGTCAAAGCGTTGGTACGTCCTGACAGTCGTCTCGACAACTTGCGAGGTCTTGATGTGGAAATTGTCAAAGGCGATTTGCAGGATGCCGATTTATCTCAGAAAATGCAGGGATGCCAGGTACTTTTTCACGTAGCGGCCCATTATTCCCTTTGGCAATCAGAGCGCGATCGCCTTCATGATAGCAATGTTTTGGGGACTTGTTCTATCTTAGCCGCCGCCAGAAAAGCGAAAATCGAACGGACGGTTTATACCAGTTCTGTCGCTGCCATTGGGGTCGATAAATCAGGCAAGGCGGTGGGAGAATCCTACCAAAGTCCGCCAGAAGCATTAGTCGGACATTACAAGAAATCTAAGTATTGGGCCGAACAAGAAGCCAAAAAAGCCGCTTTATTGGGTCAGGATATCGTTATTGTCAACCCCAGTACCCCTATCGGGCCGTGGGACATCAAACCGACTCCGACAGGTGATATTATCCTGCGCTTTTTGCGCCGCCAGATGCCTGCCTACGTACAGACGGGGTTAAACTTAGTTGACGTGCGAGACGTAGCACGCGGACATCTTTTGGCGTTAGAAAAAGGAAAATCGGGCGAACGTTATATTTTAGGCCATCAAAACCTGACTTTAAAAGAATTTTTTAGCGAATTGGCCATGATTACTGGACTAAGTGCCCCACAGAAAACCATTCCTTTCTGGTTGCCGTTAAGCGTGGCTTGGATTGACGAATATATCTTAGCAAAATGGGGAAAATTTCCCTCAGTTCCCCTTGATGGCGTAAAAATGTCTCAGCATTCAATGTATTACGATACGTCAAAAGCCGTTCAAGAATTAGGTTTGCCGCAAACCCCTATCCGGCAAGCGATGCAAGATGCTGTCAACTGGTTTGTCAGTTACGGTTATGTTGATAAACCTGTTATGAAAATCGATTTTTAGGTACGCGCCTGCAACGATTGCGGATCTCGCCGACTGTGAAAAATTGCTGTCACAATTACCCGACTCGATACAATCCGATAGTACGCAACATAGGGAAAGCGTTTCACTACTGCCCGTCGAACATCACGGTACACAATTGCATAAGACTCTGGCATCAAGCAAATTCGATTTAGCATCTCGTCTACACAGTCTAGAAACTCATCACCAAGCCCTGGTTTTTGGCTTTCGTACCAACCGTATGCCTTATTAAGCTCGTCGCGAACTTCAGGGCGAAATGCCAGCACGTAATTCATCACTGTCCCTTTACTGATGCTTTGATTTCCTCCCATGTCAGTAGATTGTCTGGGTTCGTCTCATAGTCATTGATCCGATAATCAAGCTCTCTCTTTTGTGTCTCCGTTAGATCAGGGTAAGCTTGCTCGGCTGCGATACTATCCCAGATTGCTTGCACAAGACGAATTCTATGCTCAATGCTGAGGGATGCAATTTCATTTAAAGTAGCTGTGATGTCCATGCTGAGAGACCTCAGTAAAAAAGCAAATGACTAATATCCCTCAATATAGCAAACGGGGTTTCGCCCATCAAATTAAACGCTGCAATTGAGAATATGTCCGTCTAAAATGCTATAGAAGTGGACAACCTAAACTATAAGCAATGCAGTCAGCTACGAGCAAAGTACCCATTACAAACAGCAGTATTTGCAGAATCTTAGGAGACCACTTTACGATCGCCTGGTTAACTTGCCTCAATAATTTGGCACTTTTCTTTTGAAGTGTGATGTAGATGCATAGTAGCCAAATTAAAGGGATGACAAAAACCAAGTTGTAGAAGCCCAAAATGACTGCAAGATTTAGCAGACTTAACTTAGCGCGAGCAAGACGTTCGATCGCAGCCAGATAGGGAAGTGCTGTGGGAACCTCTAAAAGCGTGACGCTCATACCCAGTAAAAAGGTACGAATGGGGTGTAGTGAACGAGGTTGTTTTTTTGCTGTCTGATTTGAATTAGAGGATAGATTAAGCGTATAGCTTACACAAATAAGCGTAATTCCCAGAACAAACTCAATGACATATATCCACCCACCAAGAGTGCCTAACATTGATGTAATCAAGCTGGTAAACCCAAAGGTCGCTAACAAACCAACTGTCCAGTACGATAAAAAGATGCCAGCAATAAAAGCGATCGAGCGCACAATAGGTTTGGCAGTCGTCAATAGGTAAACCTGAAGTGCTGTTGCAGTTGGATTTAGACTGTCGATTGCTGCGATCGCGACAAGACTCCCCAAAAGTGACATTCCTAAAGCTCCTCATGCTGGCATCTACGCGCTCTTAGACAATCTGTAGCTTGCTGCGACTAGTGATCAAGCCTGTTAACAAGATGATCGCGTATCCCCAAAGCAACCATGCGCCAAAAGCACCATCGGCAATCGGCAGGACATTAGGAAAAGCCTGCGCGAAGCAGTAGGTTGTCACAACATCCAGCAGCATTCCTGGAATTGCTAAACAAATAGCAGCCTCTTGACGTTGATGCGGCGGTACCTTTTTCCCTCGAAAAATTGCATAAACTAACAGTGGCAGAAAAGTTAGGGAGAATAGGAAACTGCTGACCATGCTCAGATTGCTGTCGGGAATAAAAAAGGTGTGTCCCCATAACCGCATCACCACCGTTGCTATCAACCAGATTAAAAAACTCATGCAGAAAAAGAACCCGTAGGAGATTTGCCGATCGCAGTTCTCAGTCATAACTACCTTCGTTGCAGTTTGCATCGTTTCCTCCCTTAAAAGTGCTGTAAACTAAAACGCGAGACTAACCTCGCAATTTTAATATACGAGAAAAACCTCGCGTTTGTCAACCGGAATTTGAACAATGGCTGAAAAATCTCGTCAAGAACCTCGCTGGCGCTTACCGAAACAAGCGCGAAGCCGTAAGCGGTTTGATCGAATTTTGGAGGCGGCGGCAGCGTTATTTGCTGAGATCGGGTACGATGCTGTGACAACCGATGACATTGCAGCACGGGCAGATACTTCAGTTGGGGGGCTATACCGCTTCTTCCCGGATAAGTTGGCAATCTTTCATGCCTTAGCCGATCGCTATTTCAACCAATTGCGGGAACTGTTTGCAGTTCTGCACACCCCTGAAACGACTTCCATGCCGCTTGATGCTTACATTAATCATTTGATTGATGCCTTCGATCAATTCGTTGTAGCCAATCCTGGATACCGATCTGTATTTGTTCAATCTCGTTTGGTTTCTACAGAGATTCTGACGATGGATGCGGCTTTTAACCAAGAAATCGTACAGCAGCTAGCAGATTTTCTCGAAGTTCGTAATCCTTTATTAGAGCCAGGTCAACGAGATTTAATTGCTACGGTGAGCGTTGAAGTTGCCAGTGTGCTTGAGATTCTCTCGCTGACACGCGATCACAGTTTCCGGCAACAAGTTCTAGTGGAAACTAAAAAACTACTAATTGCGTACTTAAGACAATATTTTCTCGATTGATCCTTATATTAATTAAAGTATAGATTCATAAAGTCGATACCATTGCCGCTAAAACTTGTTCGGGAGAAATCGCAAAAGGCAGTCGATGGATGTCCGATTTCGGGTGACAAATTATCTCAGCACAATGGCGTAATTGAGCTAAAGTCACTTGCTGCAATCCTAAATCTTCTAATGATTTTGGCAGTCCAATTTCATTGTAAAATTTTAATAATTGCTGTCGCGCAGTCATCGCCAGTTGGTTGTTTTGAACCATTTCTTCCAATCGCAATTGAACTAAAATACCGTAGGCGACCTTTTCTCCGTGTAGCATTTTTTTGGCATCTTTGAGGTGAGTTAAGCCATTGTGAACCGCATGGGCAGCTACCGTGCGACAGTTAGCCCCCCCCAAACCGCCGATAACACCCGCCAGAAGAACGCAAGCATCAACCACATTGCGCCATGCTTCGCCTCCTGGGGTTTCCAAGGCAGCAGCAGACTGTTGAAAGAGAATATCTCGCAAAATTCGGGCTTGTTGGACAGCAGCAATGGTGAGAGTCGCTGTAGATGCGCCACTACTGACAGAAGCTTCGTACCACTTGGCTAGAGCATCCCCAATACCAGCCACTAGGGTACGTTGGGGGGCAGTCTGAATGATAGCATAATCGAGCAGGAGCAACTCAGGACAGCGAGACAAGGAAACGTCGTATTGAAAAGCTCCCTCATTTG
>JBGTNM010000447.1:0-5644 GCA_041743025.1 Microcystaceae cyanobacterium | reverse complement strand
CGTTGTGAACCTTCCCCAGCTTGCCACGCACTGAATACTTTTTTTCTTAAATCAAGAGAATATACTTTTGGCATACTTAATCATTTTTTGTTGTTTTTCTATTTTACAATATATGTAGCTTAATAGATCTAAATTTGCTGTAATTCTACTGGATCTTGACTTTTTAGGTACTTTTGCTTTAGTTCTTCTGAACTATGATGATTGACTAGATAGGCTTTTTTTGGCATTAGAGTTGTCTCGGTTATTTTCCCTTTATTATAAACGGGTTTTGTAAACCGGATTTAGTATAAGGTCAAACTTGTTGGAATCCATTGCCACGATTGAGATTGAGCCATTCTTCACCTATCGACTGTCAAATTAAAAAGACTTGCGTCATTTTAGCGATAATCGCTGTAATCTAGGTAAATAAAGGTTTTCAAACAAATTCTCTTTAGTGGGAAAACCCGCAACCAGTTCATAGAGTCGATATCTGAAATAGGCTAGCTTATGGAAAAATTTTTGGGTCTGGCTTTATTAGTAACCGCGATCGCTGCTAATCTTGCTCTCTATTGTGCTTCCGAAGTAAAGGTCGAACAGCCCACATTACCCCCCTCCAATTCTACTAACCAGAGACGCGATGTTAATCAGACAGTCCAGTCTACAATCTCTAATTTAGAATCTATTGAGTCTGGTTCTCTATCTCAATTAAGCAATCCTCTTGATCAAAAACAGCACGACCAAACTCTAAGCTCAGAAATTCCCAAAACAGAAACAGAAGATGTAAGGCGTTTTCACGAGATTATGCAGAATGCGATCGCCCACAATCTTCCGGCTGCCTCAATGGGTGAAATTATGCAAGCAGTAGCCGAACAATTTCTCGGCGCACAGTATAAAGCAGGTTTGCTAGATCGATCTGAACGAGAAACCCTATTTATCTCCCTCAAGAAATTTGACTGCGTGCTCTTCGTCGAAACCGTATTGGCGATCGCCCGCAATATTGCCCTACAAGATTATCAATATCAAACCTTTACCAATCATATTATTGACCAGCGCTATTGGAATGGGCATCTAAATGGTTACTGTAGCCGCTTACATTATTTTTCGGAATGGATTAGTGATAATCAAAGACGAGAGAGTGTTCAAAATATCGCATCCTATCTGGGAGGCGTATCTCTGAAGAAAAAGCTTAATTTTATGAGCACTCACCGGAGTAGTTATCCACAACTGGCGAACAATAATACTAATTATCAATGTATTGTCGAGATGGAAGCTAATCTCCAAGGACTGACGATTGACTACATTCCTAAAAATCAAATCGAGAGGGTGTATGCTTATCTTCAACCAGGAGATATTATTGGCATTGCGACTGACATTCCTGGTCTAGATACCACTCACACGGGATTAGTCTATCGTAGCCCTGAAGGGAGAACGGGTTTGATACACGCTTCACCGATTGGGAAGGTTACCATTTCGCCAGATTTGCAGAGATATGTCAATAATGTCAAGCACTCGATTGGTATCCTTGTAGCCCGTCCTATTGACCCGCGTCAAATAAAGACTGCTAATTAATGCTAATTGACAATTTCACTACGAGATGTTTTGGTCTTCCTTTCAGGATTTGGAGTTAATTCTGCTGGTAGAGTTTGAACAGATCCCAATTGATTGACAAAATTCTTTAAGATTGCCTCCTGCTGAGTGCGAAAGCCTTTTGTGTTGGAGCCAAAATTCATGATAGCGAACCAAATCGTTCCCTGCTGTTGAGTGGGTAATGCTCCTGCTAGGGCACTAACATTATCTAAGGTTCCTGATTTAACCACTGCTGATTGAGGGAGTGAACGCACCTCCAAAATCCCTTCATCTTGACCCACAATGGTAAATATATCTGCAACTGTCATGTTGTAAGGCTTAAGAAGTTGCTCGATCGCCAGAAACATGGCGACGGCTGCACGGGGAGAAATCCGATTTTCTACCCCTAAACCAGAACCATTGATAAGGTGAATTTCAGTTGGAAGAACTCCCGCCGCCACAGCCGCTTTTTGGGTTACGATTTTAGGTCCGCCAACAGCATTGGCAAACATTTCAGCCATTTTGTTATTACTGTAGCGATTCATTTTCTTGAGCAGTTCGGCAACGGGAAAAGAATATTGGCGGACTAGCGGCTGGACAGGGCTAGAAATTGAAGGCGCAACCTGCACTGAACCTGAAATAACGACTTGGGGTTTTGGCGTACCTGGAGGTAAGGTTCGATACTGAGTTTGGGCTTCCGGCGGCCAAATCTGAGCATTTAAGCCTTGCTTGAGCAGATTGCCAGCTTTCTGAGGGTTAGCCTCAAAGTTCATATAAAATTTACCGACAATTACCAAATTCCCGGTTACTCGTTTAATCCCAATTCGATTTAAAAGATTCCCAACAGCGACAGCTTCCTCCCAGACGAAGAAGGGGTCTTCTGCTCCCTGAACTACCAAATCACCTTTTAACACTCCATCCTGAATCGTTCCAGTTGTTCCAAATACAGTAATAAACTGGCGATCTGGCCCGAAAGTTTGGAGTGCCGCTAAAGTGGTGGCTACCTTAGTGACTGAAGCTGCTGGTAGAGGAACTGTCCCTTGATGATTCGCTAGCAGGGTATTACCTGATTGAATCCATACCCCTTGAGCATCCTTAGCAAACCCTTTATTAGCAATTTGGTTAATGTATTGCTCAATTTGTTGCTGAGTGGATGATTGGGGATTGTCTAGGGGGAGAGTCAAAGGTTGTTGGGGTTGAGTAAAGGCTGGAGTCGGAGCAACTGATTCCGCTTGACTTTTCTCCTGATTTATCGGAGGCTGAAAAGGATTAGTTTGAGAAGAAGATACGGTTAGAGATGGTTTACTGGCAGAACATCCTGCTACCAAAGTTAGCAGTGTTATGGATAGCATTGCAGTGGAATAAATCGTTTTAAACATTGGGTTAACTAGAAGTGATTTACAAGGAGTTTATCAATTAGAAAGTTCAATCATTGTGGTTGAAGGCGATCGCAGATAAATACTAAACTAATCATCCACTACAGCCACTAACTGTTCTCTTGATTGCTAACCATTCTCTTACCAAATCCTGTTCGCCAGGGAGAATTTTTCTTCCACCTAGTTCTGGATATTTTTGATAGAAAATGTAATCGACTGTAGCTTCACACTGGCGAATTTTTTTCCACTCTTGTGCTAAAGATGTTTCTCCCGGTTGGATTTTTCTGCCCCTTAATTCGGGGTGTTTCTCATAAAAAGTTCTGTCGGCTAAATCATCGATTTCTTGTTCTTCTGTACTCCTACTGACTGCCGGAGGATTTGTGTAACTTGGTGAAGGTGTCGGAGGAGGAACGTATGATGGGGAAGGAGGTTCAAAGGTTGGTTGGGGAGTTGGTTGGGGAGTTGGTTGATAGGTTGGTTGAACTATGGGAGGAATATAGGATGGTGATGGAGAAGGGGGTTCAAAGGTTGGCTCTGGAGTTGGTTGAAAACTTGGTTGAACAGTCGGTTGTGCGGTGGGTGATACAGTGGGTTGGGAGGGCGATCGTGTTGAAGTAGATAAGTTCTGATTGATGTAGTTATTTGCTAGCAAAGCTCCCATTATACAAGTCCCGATGATACTACTAGCAATTACTACTTTTTGCCAATCTCCAGAACCTGACGGTGGGGGAGTCAGGATTGTCGTAGGAGTTGGAATGGGAGTTGGGGGAGGTGTGTAAGTTGGAATTGGAGTCGGCGTAGGTGTCGAGATTGGCGTAGGAACAGGAGTTGGACTTGGTGGAGCAGGTGAAGGGTTGGTTTTAAGGTCATTGTTTGAAATCACGCCCAAAGCTAAAGCCCAGGATTCGACTGCCCATCTAGCCGCGTCATCAGCCAAAGCTAGATTGTCTTGCAGTCGTTTGGTAAGTCGGGCTAACAAAAGTTCTTTCGGGACAGTATTTTGAGATGATCGCAGTTCGGTAGGAACTCCCTCTTTGAGTGCGCCGACTAAAGCAGAAATTTCCTTACGGTGCTGTCCGCAGAAGTCTCTCAGGAGTCCCTCACAGCGTTGTGGATTATCACATAAATATCGACCATATTGAGCAATAATTTCGCTGAGTTTTTGACGGGGTAGCTCATTCATCTTCCTTCCTAGTTAACTTTTGAGGGGCGGTATCCCGCAAAGCACCGAACCTGAAAACCGAGGCACGATTGTGATATGATAAATCATCATACAAATAATATTACCTCATCTCTTGACTTATAATATTACCTCATCTCCTGACTTATGACCCAATCCAGCACCAAACAACGGATCTCCATTACCGTCGATTCTAAATTGCTTCAAGATATTGACCAACTGACGGAGAATCGTTCTGCTGCTGTCGAAGAAGGATTGCGACTGTGGCACCGACAGCAGATAGAAAATCAGTTACGCACCTTCTACCAAACCCAAAAACCAACAGATCGACAATTTGACCAAGACTGGGGGGAATTCGCTCAAACCCAAATGGAAGAAATCCTAGACTCCGAAGGACTCTAACATGGAAGATGAACATTATCCTCGTCAAGGAGAAATCTATTTAATTCGCGCCCTAAAAACTATAGGAGATACCAAAAAACGCCCCGCCGTTGTCGTTTCTATCAATGTCAGAAACCAGCTTTCTAGTAGTGTTTTGGTTGTTCCCTTTACCAGCGATTTAACGAGTGGAGAAACCCCAACTCGCATTTTGATAAAAGCGGGAGAAGGGGGACTCTTAACAGACTCTCTCGCTTTATGCGACAATATCTCAGCGATTCGCAAAATTTATCTCGAACAAGGTCCCTATGGCGCAATTTCGCCTGAATCCCTACAACGAATTCAACAGGGGATTCAAATTGCGATCGCTATATTTTAAGAAGCTGTTTTTCAAGAAAGAGGAAATAACCCTATCTCTACCAGGGTTCCTCCTCAATATCGTCAAGGTTATTGATCGGCGGCAGTGTAGGAAGATTGTTGCGCGGCGTAGGAAAAACAAAATCAGGAACCCTAGAAAACAAGTACCACTGAATGACTTTTTCGATAGCTTCAGCGATAGTCTCAAATTCGTTACCATTGAGTGGCTTCAATTCTGGATGACCAATAAACTTCTGTAACACTTCACAATCTGTATCTTCTCCAAGGGCAACAGCCACCCGAACAGATCTTCTGCCCCACGGCTGTTCCATGAGATTTCTTAGTCCTGCCTCGAAATCGTCAGTAGGCTGGCCATCAGAAATAAGTACTAAAGAAGGTGACCATAACTCTCTTGTCGTTGGCAGTATTTTAAGCTGTTCTGCTATCAGAGAAAGAGCTTTGCCCATATCTCGACTTGTTCCGTTAGGGGTCAAATCTACCCATTTAAAGTCCTCCAATGGCGTAGGTTGAGCAATATGCCACTGCGCCCCATCGGAAAATTTAACGGCACGAACAAATACTTGTATCTCAGGATTAAAACAGAAATAAGTTTTTTCTATCAGAAGGGGAATCACCTCACGGATTGCACAATTGAGAGCCTGAATTTTGGCTCTTCTAGGTTGAGTATGCTATATTCATACAAAATCACCCCTAAAAGCCTTGCTGTGCAAGGCTTTTAAAAATATAAAAAAGCAATTTTAAAACAAAAGGCTTTTTATTGTGTTGAATTCCCTATTGCTTAAGGGAT
>JBGTNM010000446.1:0-31111 GCA_041743025.1 Microcystaceae cyanobacterium | reverse complement strand
ATTATGGGAAGTTTGGCTAAGCGAATCAGGAGAATCAGTCACCTCCTGTACCATTATCACCACTGAAGCGAATGAATTAGTGCAACCGATTCATGAGCGTATGCCTGTCATTCTTCCTTCCTCTGCTTACGATCAGTGGTTGAACCCTACTATCACTCAAACAGCTTCTTTACAAGACTTTTTAGTTCCCTACGACAGTGAGAAAATGGAAGCGATCGCAGTCAGTCGTGCGGTTAACAATCCTAAAAATGATAGCGCTGAGTTAGTTAATAGTTAATAGTTAATAGTTAATAGTTAATAGTTAATAGTTGATTCTGCCATCGGCGCACCATCGCTATCAGGATAGACAATTTCCGTGTTGAGGGATTGGAGAGAGACAGACATTTTTAATGAATAATGAACAGTAAGCAATGAACAATGAATAATTGGTAAGACGAGCAAGTGTACTACATTCGGATTTTAAATGCTAAAATCATGGGCAAATTAGTCTGGTTGGTACTTTTTGGTGTTGCTGCTACTTTATTGCCTACCCATCAGGCATTAGGGGTTGGTTCGCTGAAATTTGCACCCACAACGCAACAAACAGCAAACCATTTAATTAGTCAAAAACTTGAATCTCCAGAAGCTAGATGGTTTGAACAAGGAATACAGAGATCTAAACAAGGAAACTATCAAGGCGCAATTGAGGCGCTTACTGAAGCGCTCCGTCTCAATCCCAATGATGCTGAAGCTTACAACAACCGAGGGAATGCCTATATACAGTTAGGCAATTTTCGAAAGGCGATAGAAGATTACAACCAAGCACTCCGTCTCAATTCCAATTTAGTTGAAGCTTACAACAACCGAGGACTTGTCTATCAAGAGTTAGGCAATTTTCAAAAGGCGATGGAAGATTACAACCAAGCACTCCGTTTCAATCCAAATTATGCTCTAGCTTACTACAACCGAGGGCGTGTCTATCAAGAGTTAGGCAATTTTCAAAAGGCGATAGAAGATTACAATCAAGCACTCCGTCTCAATCCGAATGATGCTGAAGCTTACAATAACCGAGGACTTGTCTATCAAGAGTTAGGCAATTTTCAAAAGGCGATAGAAGATTACAACCAAGCACTCCGTTTCAATCCAAATTATGCTCTAGCTTACCTCAATCGAGGGGTTGCTTATGGAAAGTTAGGCAACCCTCAAAAAGCAATAGAAGACTACAACCAAGCACTCCGTCTCAATCCTAATTATGCTAATGCTTATTACAACCGAGGGAATGCCTATAAGAAATTAGGCAATTTTCAAAAGGCGATAGAAGATTACAATCAAGCACTCCGCCTCAATCCCAATTTAGCTGAAGCTTACGCAAATTTGGGAATAGTTTACGCCAACTTAGGTGATAAACAAAAAGCCATAGAAAACTTGCAAAAAGCAGCTAGTTTATTTGAGAAACAGGGAAGAATAGCAGACGCTCAGCAAGCTTTAAGTTGGATTAGACAACTACAAGAAAATTAAAGAGCTTGTAACCATTAAATTGAGTTCTAGGAAAAGAGAAGGAATCAGGCGATCGCTTTTTTAAAATAACCAGGATTTACGAAGGTAATTATTATAAATAATTAATATAGTTTTTGTATCTTTCCTAAAATCATCAAAATCCATTCCTTCTGTAAATTCAATGGCTAATCTAATGGCTTCTTGCATATCTCTTAAATAGTCTTCACTGTATCGGTCTCTCATAGATAAATCACTTCCGAGAGAATTTGTTGACCGATTTTAGGTTTAAGACTGTCTTTCATTACTAAGTCAACCTTAACTCCTAATAAGTCACTGAGATAGTTTTCTAACTGACAAAAAGTTAATAATCCAAAGTGATACCCTGATTCAAACTCGACCAATATATCGAGATCACTGTCTAGGGTTTCTTCACCCCTTACATAAGAGCCAAATATTCCTAATTGTTGAATATGGTATTCTTCTTTAAAATCAGATTGTTTTTCTTTTAGAAGAGTGATTAAAGTTTCTAAATTATACATATTTTTTGCCTATTAACGTTAATTATAAAATTTCTACAATGCCTCGCTGCCCGTCGATGCGGACACGCTGCCCGTCGTATAATAGTTCAGTGGCATGGTGAACGTCCATCACTGCCGGAATACCGTATTCTCGTGCCACAATTGCCCCATGAGACAAGCTTCCGCCTACTTCGGCAATGATACCACTGGCGCGGGCTAGCAGCGGCCCCCACCCCGAATCAGTATAGGGAACGACTAGAATAGTATTTTTGTTGATTTCGGCAGTAAATGAGAGATTTTTGAGGATTTTAACGGTTCCTTCGACTTGTCCTGGACTTGCCCCAATGCCTTGTAATTGCTGTTTAACTGGGAGAGAAGAAGCCGTAAAAGCGATCGCATGGGCGCTAGGATAGCCATAGATAATGAAGGGAACGCTAGATAACGCTCGATTTTGCTCGTATTCTCTGCGGCGTTGTTGGATGAGTTGAGTGAGATTTTGCTGTAATGGTGTATTGGTTGAAGTGATTAATTGCTGAATTTCATCATAAGTTAGAAAAAAGATATCTCCTGCCTCGTTTAATACCCCACTGTTTAGCCAGCGTTGCTCTATCGCCAAAAAACTCCAACGCAGATGAGCCAATAATTGAGAGTAAACTGTCGTTGCCTGTCCTTTTAAATTCAGCCGTTGCTGTACTTGTCGAATTTTCCAGCTATTTTTAGCTTTAAAAGTTAATTTTTCGTTAATTGTGTTGTTTAATAAGCATTGAGCGAATAGTTCTCTGACGGATTCGGGGTTGTCTTGCCAACGGGGAACAGCGATATCGGTAGCCGCGTCACTGAGGTAGCCATATTCTTCTAACAAGCGATCAAAGCCTTGCAGGAGCAATTGACCGTCAGGAGAAGCAGACAGAAAGAAAAACAACTCTTCTCGGTTATTAACCGTAATTTTAGCTTTTCCTAGTAACAAACGCCCCTCAGAGGCCAGATTTTGCAACGATTGTAAGGAGGCGATTTCTGGGGTTTGGCGGTTGTCGAGTTGTTCGAGAGAAACTTTCCCTATCGCCTGTCGTAAAGCAAAACTCAACGGCGCAAGGATGCTGTAATAAGTTGACTGTTTTAGAACCAAAAGAATCGTTTCTATTCGCTGCAATAAATCTTCTGTCGGTAAATTTGCCAGCGTTTTACCAGATAATTCCGCTAGAATTGGCTGAAAATATTGCCTATTGTCCCTAGCAAAGTCTGTGGGTAACTTTCGCTCTCGATTAAACAAGCGCAGCAATCCAGGCAGGTTGCGAAGGGTAGATAATAAAGGTGGTTTGCTAAATTTTTCGCCTCTGGTGAGAAACTCCAAGCTTTCTGACGGCAATCCCATACGCCGAAAGATTTCTCCCAAGAGCGTCGCATTAAAATAAGCGTGTTGGTACTGTAATGTTGCTGTTTCGGTAAAATCTAAGCCATTGGCTCGCTTTCCCAACACCAGACTAAAGATTTCTCCCCATACGCCACAGGTTAAGGGACGGTTAATCGACCAAGTAAGAGGACGAATCACCCCCGGAATCACTTCGGCAGCGATTTTGCGCGTCCAAATCGGTTGTAAAGTAGTAATTGATCGCGCTTGCAACAGCCACAACTGCTGTCCGTCATACGTCCACTCTATATCTTGAGGAATCCCGTGAAACACGCTTTCTAGTTCCCTAGCGAGTCGTGCAACGGTTTCAATTAGGTAAGGTGGGACATCTCCTGAAATTGGTAGGGGCGAACGGCCGTTCGCCTCTACAGAATTTTCAATTTGATAGCGTTCGGGAGTATTTTTGCCAGAAACCACGCGATTCGCTTCTCCTGGCAAAGCTTCGACAATAACCGCCTCGCTGAAGGGATTAACCGGATCTCGACTGAACGCCACGCCTGAAAAGGCTCCCCGGATTTGTTGTTGAATGAGAACCGCCATGCCTTCATCACTTTGCTGGTTGTCGCGACGATACTGCACCGCATGAGACGTGTCGTAGGAGGCGAGGCAGTCCAAAATCGCGTTCTTTAACCCCTCAGCAGTAGTAATATTGAGAATTGAGGCATACTGTCCGGCAGCAGAAGCGGTTTCACTGTCTTCTCCCAAGGCAGACGATCGCACAGCCAACGGTTGAATAGCTGACGGTCTGAGATAATCTAATAAGGGTTGAGGGTCATCCCCAGGCAGCAAAATCCAGCCATTAGGGACAGAATAGCCCAATCGTTTGAGGTAGGCTAAAGTAGCAGCCTTATTACCGACTTTTTTGGCTTTTAATCGCCGATCTAGTGTTAAAATAGCCTTATCACCACGAAAGAAACGAAACATTCTTCTCGATTCGGGATTGGTTCCGGTTTCTGGTAAGTCTAAATCGTCGGGAATTTTTTGCAAAATCCACCACAGCAAAGCAGATAAACTCCAGGCTATGCCGATGTATGCAGAGTCGTTCGGGTGTCGCAGACTCAACATTGACGCTAAGAGAATTAAAATTAAAAGGCGACCGGCGGCGCGATCGCGGACAATGGTAAAACTCACTCCTCCTATTAACGCCGTCAGTAAAGCAGCTTGCCAGTCATGGACGAGCATTCCCCAAAACACATTGGTCGTTCCCGCGCCTTTTCCCATCCAATAGCGTCCCATGACCAATGCCATGAGTGCTAGTAATTCCCACATCGGTTGAGTGGAAAAGAAGGCACGCGCTAGTAATACAGCGATAATTCCCTTGCTAGCTTCCGATAGAACTGCTAAAATACCGACTAACGTGCCACCGTGATAAAAAGCGGCTGAAACCGACACATTACCCGTACCAACTTGAGAAAGTTTGCGTCCCATTAAGCCATAGGCAATCCAGTCAATGAGAGGCAATCCTCCCAAGAGAGGACAGAAAATGAAGATTAGTAAAGAACCCCAAACGGGTGTCAGTAAGCTGTAGAGCATTTAGGTGAGTGGTCAAGATTAGGCAACAGGCACTCTTGCAAGAGGAGCGATCGCATTTCTATTGAACTCAGGTTAATATATGCCATGTTAGAAACCAAACGCTGTTTTGGACACAACTCAGGATAAACTACTTTAAAGATAAAAAATTTTTGTTGATAGCATCATGAGCGTAGTTAGCCAAGTCATTCTCAATGCCGACAACGAACTCCGATACCCCAGCAGTGGCGAACTCCAAGGAATTCAAAAATTTTTGCAATCAGGAGCGCGACGCATTCGGATCGTTGAAACTCTCACCGAAAACGACAAGAAAATTGTCGATCAAGCTCAGAGGCAGTTATTTAGAAAACGGCCTGATTTTAGAGCACCCGGCGGTAATGCCTACGGACAACGCCAATACAACCAGTGCCTACGGGATTATAGCTGGTATTTGCGGCTCGTCACCTATGGCATTTTATCAGGAGACAAAGAACCCATCGAAAAAATTGGGTTAATCGGCGTTAAAGATATGTACAACTCTCTTAACGTTCCCGTCCCTGGTATGGTGGAAGCGATTCGCTGTCTCAAAGACGCTGCTCTAGGATTACTCAGCCAAGAAGAAGCCGATGAAGCAGCACCCTACTTCGATTACATTATTCAAATGCTGTCTTGATCCTTAAAAGAGGGGATTAAACTTTTTACAGAAATGGGGACAAGGTTAAAGGGAAAAGGAATTTTAAGAAACTTTCCCCTTCCCCCTTCCCCCTTCCCCCTTCCCCTAAACGGTAAAGATGAACTGGTTCCTGCGGTTTCCTTGGCTGACACTCGCCTTAGTTTTGTTAGCCTATAGTACGTTTGGCTGGTACATTGCGAGTTCTGCCGCGCTTTGGAGCCATCAACTCGTATTAATGGGTGAATCGTGGAAAATATTTTTAGACGAAGATACCGTTGCATTAGGACTTCACCTATTCGCTGCTTTGACGGTTCTGTTAGTCACCTGTGGGTTAATTGCTCCCGTTGCTCTGTTGACGGGTTTTTTTGGCAGTAGCTTTAAATCTGATTATCGTGCTAGCTTGTCGATTTTGCTGTGGTCATTTGCCTTTGTAGTAATGCTTCGCTGGTTGAGCTATTTTCTGCAAGTGTTGGTGCTGATAAGTGCTGCGATTTTAGCTAAACTAGAGCTACAAGAACTTAAATTTACTGAACTACAGGTCTGGCTACTCCTGAGTGCAATTTGTTTTAGTGGCTTCGGTCTAGGCATTTTAGCCTTTCATTGGTACACTCAAAAATCGGCATGAATAACAAGAATTTTCAACGATTTTTCGTAATTGGATCGGGGTTAGCCTTTTTAGCACTGATGACGCTGCCGATGCTTGATGTTAACAATCGCCCATCATCCGAACCATCTGCCAATCCCACTTCAACTGCCACCTCCTCCCAACAAGAGCAATTACAAAAAATCGCTCAAGGTTACGAACAAGTTTTACAGCGAGAACCCAATAATCCCAATGCCTTGCAAGGATTAATAGAAGCTCGCTTGCAAATGAACGACCTCCAAGGCGCAATTCCGCCTATGGAAAAGCTTGTTAGCTTATATCCGCAAGAAACAAAGTTAAAAGAAATCTTAAGCGTGATTAAGAAACAAGCCGATCTCCAAAAAACGCAACCCCCTCAACCGCCTGCTGCCAATCCCCAAAAAACCAAATAATCGTTGAAAATAGTATCAAGATAAACTGCCCCCAACGATTAAACATGACTTCAACTTTACTCAAAGCGCCAACCGCGATCGCACCGGCACCGACAATTCATGTACTGCCGAATGGGTTGACCATTATTGCCGAACAAATGCCTGTTGAGGCAGTTAACCTAAGTTTATGGCTCAATGTTGGCTCGGCTTTTGAGTCGGATAGCATCAATGGCATGGCTCACTATCTTGAACACATGGTCTTCAAAGGTACGCCGCGTCTAGCAGGGGGAGAATTTGAACGCTTGATTGAGGAACGAGGAGCCGTCACCAACGCGGCTACCAGCCAAGAGTACACCCACTACTACATTACCGCCGCCCCTCAAGACTTTGCCGAACTCGCGCCCCTTCAGCTAGATGTCGTCTTAAACCCCAGCATTGCCGATGAAGCTTTTGAACGAGAACGCTCAGTTATTCTCGAAGAAATTCGTCGCGCTGATGACAACCCCCGCCGCCGCACCTTCTATCGAGCGATGGAAACCTGTTTTGATTTCCTTCCCTACCGCCGTCCCGTTCTCGGCCCCACTTCAGTTATCGAACAGTTAACTCCACAGCAGATGCGGGATTTTCATCACCATTGGTACCGTCCTGAGTCGATGAGCGCCGTTGCGGTGGGCAATCTTGCCGTTGAACAGTTGATTGAGATTGTCGCCCAAAGCTTCGCTCAAACCTATTCCCCGTCTCCCCAAACGCCAACATCCCTTTTAACAGACTGGTCTGCCGAACCCCCTTTTATCGACATTGTACGTCGAGAATATGTCGATGAAAGCTTGCAACAGGCTCGCTTGGTGATGATGTGGCGGGTTCCTGGATTGGTTGATTTAGCCGACACTTATGCTCTAGACGTGCTGGCAGTTATTTTAGGACAGGGAAAGGTATCGCGACTGTTTCGGGATTTGCGAGAAGACCAAGGATTAGTTTCTAGCATCAGCACGAGTAATATGACGCACGGGATTCAAGGCGTGTTTTATATTTCGGCCCAACTCCAGCGCGAAAATCTCCTAGAAGTCGAAGCTGCGATCGCCCAACATATTCGCCTGATCCAGGAAAATTTTATCACAAACGCCGAATTAGAGCGAGTTCGCACGCAAGTCGCCAACCGTTATATTTTCAGCAATGAACGGCCAAGCGATCGCGCCAACCTCTACGGTTATTATTATTCTCAACTAGGGAGTTTAGAACCCGCATTGAGTTATCCTGCTGTCATTGGGGCACTCACCCCCGATGACATCCAAAGCGCCGCCAGACGTTACCTGTCTCCTGATGCTTACAGTGTTGTCACTGTTCGCCCCCCTTTTCAATGAAAAATTATTAATTGTTCATTGTTCATTGGTCATTGAAAAGATGTGGACACAAATTGCAGAACATATTGGGGAAGCGACGGGAGAAAGCTTTGAGATTGAAAGCCAGCGTTCTGTCAGTGGTGGCTGTATCAATCAAGGTTACGCCGTCACAGGCAAAGAAACAACTTATTTCGTCAAACTTAATCAGGCTTCTAGGGTAGAAATGTTTGCCGCCGAAGTTCTAGGATTAAAGCAAATGCTAGCGACCCAAACAATTCGCGTTCCTAAGCCTATCTGTTGGGGAATGGTAGAGCGATCAAGTTATATTGTTCTAGAATGGCTAGAATTTAGCCAAGGAACTCCTCAATCCTGGGAAGAAATGGGTCGAAAACTCGCAGCCATGCACGCTTTTCCGGGGGCTACTCAATTTGGTTGGGAACGCAACAATACTATCGGTTCGACTCCACAAATTAACACTTGGACAGACAACTGGGCAGATTTTTTTGCCGAAAATCGCATTGGTTATCAATTAAAGCTCGCCAGAAAGCGCGGCGGCAATTTTCCTGAAGATGCTTCAATTGTAGAAGTGATTAAAGACATTCTTGGGGATACAAAACCCCAAACCTCGCTAGTTCATGGCGATTTGTGGTCGGGAAATGCGGCGGTGACAGAAGAGGGAGAACCCGTTATTTTAGACCCTGCTACTTATTATGGCGATCGCGAGGTGGATATTGCCATGACGGAACTGTTTGGCGGTTTTCCAGCAGCGTTTTATCGGGGTTACAATGCGGTATTTCCTCTTGATGAAGGCTATAAACAGCGCAAAACTCTCTACAATCTTTATCACATCCTCAATCACTTTAACTTGTTCGGTGGGGGTTACGGTTCTCAAGCCAATCAAATGATTCAGCAAATTTTAGCAGACACTAAAAATTAATGACTCATTTTATAATTACCCATTATCCATTACCTCTTTGATTAATTTAATAACTTCTTCAGGTGTTTTTGCTAAAAAAACGCGATCGGTAGAGAAATTGAGAAAAAATTGTTGACTTTCTAGGTTCTCCGTTAATAAGATAACTGATTTGTCATTTTTTAAAGCCAAAGCAATTTCAGAAGCCGTACCTAATCCCATTCCACAAGCAATTATAACAGATGAAGATAACACATTAATATTATTACGCGCATTGCCCATGTCAGTCATAATTGCAATATCAATCGCCTCAGAAATACCTTGAGTATTATTATTAGGTAAAATCCCGACAGTTAGCCCCCCGAAAGCTTTTGCTCCTCTACTAGCCGCATCCATTACCCCTACGTTGCGCCCTCCAGTAAGTAGCACCCATCCTTTTCGGGCGATTAATTTCCCTAATTGATAAGCATTTTCTAAATCGGTAGGCGTGGCGTTTTCTCCTGGCCCCATTACACCAATTATTGCTTTTCGCATCATCTCATACTATTGATTGTTTATTGTTATAGTTAATTAAGAATCATTTTTAACTGCCAGCAATTATGATACAAGATGGCTACTATTTTCAAGTCTCGTATTTGGTTGCCCTTACTGAGTGTCGCGTTAATCGTGAGTGCAGGGTTATTTTGGTTGACTTCTAATACCCATGCCGCCACTGACGAGCAAATTTGGCATATTCTGACTCGTGTCAGTTACGGGGTAATTCCTGGTGAACTGGTTCGCCTGCAAAAAACTGGGATTTCGGCTTACCTGCAAGCGCAACTTGACCCTGAGTCTATCTCTGAACCGCCTCAACTTGTCCAACAACTCGCTCGCCTAAAAACTCTGCAACTGACTTCCGTTGAGATATCTCGGCAGTACAGCCGAGGGAAAAAAGCCCCTTCTCCAGTCAAGCAGCCCGCTCGAATGCCTTTAGAAGAAGCAATACAAGCGAAATTGTTGCGGGCGATCGCCTCAAACCGACAACTGCAAGAAGTGATGGTAGACTTTTGGTTCAATCACTTTAATGTTTACGCCGGTCGCAGCTCGCCCATCTTGTACTGGGCAGGAAATTACGAGGAACGAGCGATTAGACCTCATGTTCTTGGACATTTTCGCGATTTGTTAGGCACGACTGCTCGCCATCCCGCCATGCTGCACTATCTAAACAATTGGCGTAATACTGCCCCTAATAGTCCAGGCGCGACCAAAAAACTGAAGGGACTCAATGAGAATTACGCCCGCGAATTGATGGAACTGCACTCCCTCGGCGTTGATGGAGGCTATACCCAAGCCGATATCATGACCTTAGCTCGTATCTTTACAGGCTGGACGTATGACCTGACAGGCCTTCAAGGAGACGAAAACGGTTTTTACTTCAATGCCGAGCGTCACGATCGCACTGACAAGGTGTTTCTCGGTATGCCTATTCCAGGCGGGGGGATTGAGGAAGGCGATCGCGCCTTAGACATCTTAGCCCGCCATCCCTCTACTGCCCACCACATCAGCTACAAATTAGCGCAATATTTCGTCGCTGACACACCGCCTGAGCAACTAGTCAAGCGACTCGCTGAGAAGTTTTTAGCCACCGAGGGAGATATCCGCGCCGTTCTCGCCACCCTGTTTAATTCTCCTGAGTTTAACGAAGCGAAGTATTATGGCAGTAAATTTAAAACGCCCTATCAATACATCGTTTCGGCTGTGCGGGCGGCTGGGCTGCAAAATCCCGACCTCAAAGCGATCGCCCGCTCGTTGCAACTACTCGAAATGCCACTTTACCAATATCCCATGCCCAATGGCTACGCCAACACGCAAGACATCTGGCTCAACCCCGATGCTTTGCTGCGCCGCCTCAATTGGGCAACATCTCTCACTCAAGGTCATATGCAAGAAAAGCTAGGCAAACAAAAACTAACCTCTGTCGATGCCAGTCAACTCCGCCAAACGTTTGGTAGCACACTATCCGATAGCACCCAAACGGCGATCAATAACAGTTTACCTGAACTGCAAGCGGCTCTGCTGCTGGGCAGTCCAGAGATGATGCATCGTTAGAGATTAGGCAATAGGAACTCTTGCAATTAGGATAAAGCGGTTAAAAGAGGACAAATTATGTTGAACAGACGGCAGTTGTTGCGTTACGGTAGCCTCCTAGCATCAGGCAGTCTTTTTGCTTGGGGACTTAACGCAAGAGGACAGAACTTAACGGCCCGAGACTCCTCAAAACGGTTAGTAGTCATTTTCTTACGAGGCGGTGTAGACGGACTCAGTGTCGTGGTTCCTTATCGAGAATCAGCCTACTACGATGCTCGCCCCACCATCGCCATTCCCTCCCCCGACCGAGCAGGCGGCGCGATCAATTTAGAGGGTCGTTTTGGCTTGCATCCGGCTTTGGCAGATTTGATGCCTCTCTGGCAGCAAGGGAGTCTGGCCTTCGTCCACGCTTGCGGATCGCCAGATCCTACCCGTTCCCATTTTGATGCCCAAGACTACATGGAAAACGGCACACCAGGCAATAAAAAAACGGCTGACGGCTGGCTCAATCGTCTGTTGGCGAGCCTTCCTGCTGCAACACCGACGAAAGCGGTCAACTTGGGAAACACCACTCCCCGCATCTTGATGGGGCGATCGCCCATCGCCAATTTTCCCCTCACTGGGAAGGCAGTCTCAACCTTGCAACTTGATCGTCCGCCTATTCAAGCAGCATTTGATCGTCTCTACGCGGGAGATGATCCTCTCAGTCTTGCCTACCAACAAGGCCGCCAAGCGCGAGAGATTTTGCTCAAAGAATTGTCTTCAGAAATGGTGGCTGCCTCCAAAGGAGCGCCGTCTGCTAGTGCATTTGTCAAAAACGCCCGAAAAATCGCTCAATTGTTGCAAGGAGGAACAAATACCCAACTGGTTTTTCTGGCACTGGGGGGATGGGATACCCACGTTAATCAAGGCAGTGAGAGCGGTTCACTGGCTCGCAAGCTACAAGACTTAGGGCAGGGGGTGTCTGCTTTGGTGCAGGCATTGGGAACGGCTTATTCTGACACAACCATTGTCGTTCTTTCTGAATTTGGGCGGACAGTCTGGGAAAATGGCAACCAAGGAACCGATCATGGTCACGGTAACGTCATGTGGGTTTTAGGGGGCGGTATTCGAGGTGGGAAAGTTTACGGAGAGTGGCCGGGACTGGCAAATCAGCAACGCGAACTCGCTATTACCACTGACTTTCGAGACGTATTGGTTTCTGTTTTGCAACAGCATCTGCACTTAGAAGACCCTCAGTTGGCTCAGGTATTTCCAGGATATCAAGCTAAGGTAACGCTTCCATTGTGGTCTTAAATCCGGTTGAGATTCATTTCGGGCGTTTTCTCTCCTTTACCCTTTACCCCTTCCCCTTTACCCTCAATTTAAAGAGCGCATCGGTCTAAACTTTGATAGCTCGATTGGCTGTATCTTCGACCTCACGCGCTTTTTTCCCTCGCCATAATAAGCGAATAGGCGTTCCCAAAAAGCCTAATTGCTTGCGAAATTGATTTTCGATATAGCGGCGGTATCCTTCATTAAAGCGTTGAGGATCGTTGACAAATAGGGCAATGGTGGGCGGTTGAGAGGCGACTTGCGTTCCGTAATAAATTCTTCCCTGTTTACCTTGTCGCGTGGTCGGTGGCGTGTGCCAACTGAGTGCTTCTTGCAGCGCTTCGTTAATGACCGAAGTACTGACGCGGCGGCGATGTTCTACGGCAGCTTTGTCGGTTAACTCCAGAATTTTTTGAACGCGCTGCCCGCTCAGAGCACTGACAAAAATGATATCAGCCCATTCCATAAAATAGAGACGAGAAAGGATGAGTTTTTTGAATTCATAAATGGTGTAAGAATCTTTGGCGATCGCGTCCCATTTATTGACGACAAGTACCGCCGCCCGTCCCTCATCAATGATGCGTCCTGCTAACTTTAAATCTTGATCGGTCACGCCATCGACGGCATCAATCACAAACAAGACGACATCGGCGCGACGAATGGCTTTAAATGCCCGATTGATGCCAAAAAATTCTGCTCCATATTCAACATTTTTCTTGCGACGAATGCCTGCGGTATCAATGAGGCGATAAGTTTGGTCATTGCGTTCGACAACCGTATCGATGGTATCGCGTGTTGTTCCCGAAATAGGGCTGACAATGGCCCGATTTTCTCCCAATATCGTATTGAGCAAGCTCGATTTGCCTACGTTGGGGCGGCCAATAATCGCCACCTTAATTTCGTCGCTTTCCGGCAGTTCTTCGGATGGCGGCAGGTGAGCCATCAGATCGTCGAGCAATTCTCCAGTTCCGTTACCGTGAATGGCAGAAAAGGCATAGGGTTCTCCCAATCCCATCTCCCAAAACTCGGCCGCCTGCATGAGTCCTTTTTCAGCAGATTCGCACTTATTGACCGCTAGCAACACCGGAACCGATTGCCGCCTCAACCAATCGGCAATTTCGCGATCGCTTACGGTTGGCCCTGCCTGTCCATCCACCACAAAAATCGCTGCCTGAGCTTCATTGAGGGCAGTCATTGCTTGTTCTCGAATCAGGGGCAAAAATTCGGTGTCATCGTCAAAAACCAGTCCCCCTGTATCCACAACTTGAAATTCGCGATCGCGCCAGAAGGCAGGACGGTAGGTGCGATCGCGGGTGATGCCTGGTTCATCGTGAACGATCGCTTGTTGGTCTCCTGAGAGTCGGTTAACCAGGGTCGATTTGCCCACATTGGGGCGGCCAATAATTGCAACAGTCGGTAGCGCCATAGAAGTTTGTCAATTTTCAATTGACGGGTAAAGGGGAAGGGGGAAAGGGTAAAGGAAAATCTTTGACTGTCAAAAACTATCCATCAAAATTAACTTGACACAGCAATAGAAGTTTTGCCGGGAAATTAAGACATTAGTTAAGATTGAACGGGTGGAAAACGCTTGACTCGATCTTCTTTATTTATTTTATTGCTCTAATTTCAATACAGCCATAAAAGCTTCTTGAGGAACGTCTACCGTTCCAATAGCCTTCATGCGTTTCTTGCCTTTTGCTTGCTTCTGCAATAGTTTTTTCTTACGAGAAATATCTCCCCCGTAACACTTGGCTAGCACGTCTTTTCGCAGTGCAGGAATGTGTTCGCTGGCGATAATTTTGGAGCCAATTGTCGCTTGAATAGGAACTTTAAATTGATGACGGGGAATTAATTCTTTTAATTTTTCCGTCAAAGCGCGTCCAACATTGTAAGCTTTATCACGGTGAACGATAGTAGAAAGTGCATCTACCGCTTCTCCATTGACCATAATATCTAATTTCACTAATGAGTTTTCTCGAAAGCCAATTAATTGATATTCCATGCTGGCATAACCGCGAGAACGAGATTTTAGCTGGTCAAAAAAGTCTGTCACAACTTCAGCTAACGGCAATTCATAAATTAATGTCGTTCGCGAGAGGGTAAAATAACGCATATCTTGGAAGACCCCGCGCCGATTTTGACACAATTCCATTAGCGTCCCTACATAGATTTCCGGGGTGATGATTTCTACTTTAATGTAGGGTTCTTCGATTTTTTCTCGCTTTTGTGGCGGCGGCAGTAAACTGGGATTGTCTATCTCAAACACGTCTCCCTCAGTGGTGGTGACGCGGTAGACAACCGATGGCGCAGTGGTGATTAAATCGAGGTTATACTCTCTTTCTAGGCGTTCTTGCACGATTTCCATGTGCAACAGTCCCAAAAAGCCGCAGCGAAAGCCAAATCCCATCGCACTAGACGTTTCGGGTTCGTAAGAAAGGGCCGCATCATTAAGTTTAAGTTTTTCTAAGGCTTCGCGCAAGTCTTTGTATTGGTCGGCATCGATGGGAAACAAGCCGCAGAAAACCATCGGTTTCGCTTCTTCGTAACCTGGTAGGGGTTCTTTAGCAGGGGTATGGGCGAGAGTAATGGTGTCTCCGACTCGCGCATCTTCAACGGTTTTAATGGCGGCGGCGAAATATCCCACTTCGCCCGCGTGGAGTTGTTCGACTTGGATTTGCTGGGGAGAGAGGACTCCTAATTCATCGATTTCGTATTCTTTACCAGAAGCCATCAGGCGCACGCGATCGCCTTTTTTGACGTTACCATCCATGACACGGAAGTAGACAACTACACCTCGGTAGGGATCGTAGTAGCTGTCGAAAATTAAGGCTCTTAAGGGTTGATTGACGGTATCTTGGGGAGGGGGAACCAATTCAACGATAGCGTCTAAGATGTCGGTAATGCCAATGCCCTCTTTGGCAGACGCTTTGATAATATTGCTGCAATCGAGTCCGACAATATCTTCAATATCTTTAGCGATGCGATCGGGTTCTGCACCCGGTAAATCTATTTTATTGAGAACGGGGATAATTTCTAGGTCGTTTTCTAGGGCAAGATAAACATTAGCTAAGGTTTGCGCTTCTACGCCTTGGGACGCATCTACTACCAGTAAAGCTCCCTCACAGGCAGCTAGAGAACGGGACACTTCGTAAGAAAAGTCAACGTGACCGGGGGTGTCGATGAGGTTGATGACGTATTTTTCGCCGTTACTGGCGGTATAATCCATCCTTGCCGCTTGCAGCTTAATGGTAATTCCCCGTTCTCGTTCGAGGTCTAAATTATCGAGAAATTGCGCTTTCATATCTCGTTCCTGCACTGTACCCGTGATTTGCAACATCCGGTCGGCTAGGGTAGACTTGCCGTGATCGATGTGAGCGATGATGGAGAAGTTGCGAATGCGAGAGACAGGAACATCGGTCATATAAAGTTGGGCGGTTTTCCGGCAAAGGGTAAGTAATCCTTAATTTATTGTAATGTTATTTTTCCTCTATCATAAATCTCTTTTGAGTGTTTACCTACATTATAGTGATGTAAAAGCTATTTATATTGTTTTAGAAAACCAATTTATTAAAAAATACATAATACCAACAGAAGCGAGAAGACTTATAAAATCGCCGTATTTGCTTGCTTGTTCTGGTGGGAAAAAATTGTTCATAACGTTATGAATATTATTAGATAGATCGGGAGAGATAAGTGTAAGAAAGGCAGCTATCAGTACGATCAACCCGATGTAGTAGCGATTACTTTGATTCATGATTCTCGATCTTGCTTAATGTATTAAATTTAAAATGCCTCCATACTTATAGTGTTCCCTGAAAAAAGAATGAAATTTCATTGTAAGTATAAAATTGCCTTATACAATAATATAAGCAGTCTCCTGACTGGTAGCAGCAGTTCGGGGCTATCTACACAACCTTTTCTCATGGGAGCATAGCACGATGACGGCTATAACAGAATCAGACCTCAAAGAAATCAAAGACCTCATCACTGCCTTTCAAGCGGAAATCAAAAGAGATATCACCGCCGTTCGAGAAGACGTGAAAAGATTAGAAATTGGACAGGCAGAAATTAAGGGGGATATCACTGCCTTTCGAGCGGAAATCAAGGGAGATATCACTGCCGTTCGAGCAGACGTGAAAAAATTAGAGATAGGACAGGCAGAAATCAAGGAAGACATCAAAAAATTAGAAATAGGACAGGTAGAAATCAAGGGAGACATCAAAGCTCTAGAGGCTACTATTAGCGGTTTAGCCAAGCGTGTAGACAATCAGGAGTTTACGAATCGAGGCATTTTAATTGCCTTAATTGTCGCCATCGTCGGCAGTGTCGCTAAGTTACTTGGGTGGGTAGGAACTCCCTAATTTTCACAAAAGAATTAAGCATAATAGTTAACATCTTCTTGTAGCTCAGCAGCAACAGGC
The DNA here is from genome assembly GCA_041743025.1 of Microcystaceae cyanobacterium. GTDB lineage: Bacteria > Cyanobacteriota > Cyanobacteriia > Cyanobacteriales > Microcystaceae > JBGTNM01. Next base: position 14,458 of record JBGTNM010000446.1, on the reverse strand, counting down.
TGTCCATCCTTACGACGCAATTCGATTTCAACGGTTAACTTTGCATTCGCGCCTGGGGGGGTGCTTTGGGGATGAAAAATAATCTCGTAAGCGTTTGGGTCTTCTCGACGTTCTCTGAGCCAGTCTTGGACTTTGGAAGTGCAAAACAAAGACTGTCCTTGCTCGAACATTCGGCTAATTTGCATCCGCAAGCTAAAAGGATCTAAACGAGGCATAACTTTTTATTCATAAAACTGTCGCTGATCCAACTATATCAAAGATCGCTTTCCAGTCTTGAGGAAAACTGGAGTAAAGACATACCTTGGCAGACGTAAATTCTTGTTATTACTCGGTAGCGGCATGGTTTTATCCGGTAGCAGAGCGATCGCGTCCTCATCCCCTCAAACGCAGATCCCCATCACCGCTCAGGATATCAACAAGAATAACACCTTTACGATCACCCGACCTGGTTACTATCTTCTGACAGACGATGTCAACTGGGATGCGCCAGATGCTAATGCTAGAGCGATCGCGATCGCTAGTGATAACGTTACGCTCGACCTCGGCGGCAGAAGATCTCATACATAGTAGGCTTTTCAACCTTCGCTCTGAATCTTAAGGATCTGACTTTTTACTGACTGACAATCACAGTTGGGCAATAGTATGATTGTTTTTATCGAAACCTGCAAGAGGTAAAAAATCATGGCAATTTATTGGGAAAAATGACAATCCTAACCTCTCTCAAACCTCACAAAACAGAAACCATTCCCGTTAATGGCTTAAACCTTTACTACGAAACCTTTGGCAATCCCAATCATCCTCCCGTCCTCTTGATTATGGGATTATCCGCTCCCTGTTTGCAATGGTTTCCCTATTTCTTTGAACCCATTGTCAACGAGGGTTATTACGTCATCCGTTTTGATCATCGGGATACAGGACTTTCAACTTGGATTGATAACGATGACTGGCAAAAATCAGCTTATGCCCTCGAAGATATGGCTAAAGATGCAAAAGAGTTGCTAAAATCTCTAAATATCGGCAAGACACACCTGATTGGGGCATCAATGGGCGGTGCGATCGCTCAACGTTTAGCCATGAGTTATCCTGAGTCTGTCCTCTCCCTAACTACCCTAATCTCCTTTGCCAGTTCATCTGTAGTCGGCATAGGGAAAAATTTGCTCTTATTTGCTGGTAGAATCCCCCCACTGGCAGAATATTTAGCATTTTGGTCTTTTTTGACTGGCAGTGCTTTTCCCTTTGACAGAGAACTTTACAGCCAATTGTATCGAGAGAGTATAGAGGTTCGTCAAAGCTACAATCTCCACTGTATAACCCATCAGTTAACGGCGATCGCCCGCTCACCTGATAGAATGTCCGAACTGGGAAAAATTACTGTTCCTACCCTTGTCGCGCATGGAACGGAAGATCCTTTAATTCCTTTCTCCCATGCTGCTAAATACGCTAGTATGATCCCTCATGGGAAATTCGTGCCGATGGATGGGGTAGGTCATGAAGTCCCCCAAGGAATTTGCTCTTTGCTACATTCAGAAATATTTAATCTGTTTTCGCAAATTGCTTTTTAAACAAATTAAACAATCAAATTTACCTAAAAAAGGAGTTTTATTGCCATGACTGATGAAAAACAATGCGTTAAAGAGACTTTTAAGCAATATTCCGATAGTTTTGCTTTGCTTGATCCACAAGCTCTTGTTCCTTTTTATCATCTACCTGCTATTTTGATTGATTCAAAGCAAGTATTTTCTGTTAATTCTGAAGCAGAAATTCTAGGAATTTTGACCCCAATGATCGAGGGATTGAAGCATATCGGTTATACTCATAGCGAAATAACCAATCTCAATGCCAAGTTATTGAGTGACAATACTGCCCTTGTTAGCGGTATCGGCATCCGATTCAAAAAGGATGGTAATGAGCTTGGTAAATTCGGCTTTACTTATACCCTCCGCAAAACAGATCAAGGATGGAAGATTATTGCGGGAATCATTCACGATACCGATAAAGCTTTATCCCTTGAAACGTAACAGTTTATCCTATTAAATCCGGTTCACATACCTCCCTTTTGTAGAGACGTTGCATGCAACGTCTCTACAAAGGTTTATGAAAAAGATAAAGGGGTTTTGACAAGCGTATTTGGTATCAAACGGCTCTTCCGTACTTGTAGTGGTAAGCAGAGATTATGAAAGAGGGCGTATGCCATACACCCCTGCCGTCAAAACAAATCAAAATATTAATTTTAAATACGGTATTCTGTCTGTTTTTGCCTATATTTTAGGACTGACTTAATTTAATGTTCTACAGCTTATGACATGAGGATCTGACTTTCTCCTGACTTTTTACCGACTGTCAAGGCTGATCGTGAACAATTAACCTAGATTCATAAAAGTACGACGATGAGTTAGACAGAAACTTAGGAGTAGAACTAATGAAATTCACGTTAAAAACCTTTTTTGCTTTATCCGCTACTACTTTAGTCACTGGTTTTAATCTGCATGAGGCCGAAGCACAATCTATTAAATGTTTTGATGTAAGCTCAAGACGAGGTTGGCAATACTTTGACCTCAGTGGCCCATATACCCGCATAGCCAGCGTGAGTGGAGGTTGGTCTGTTGATGGTAGAAATTACCTTCCTGTTGGCCCTAGAGGTCACTCAGAACCTGGACTAGAGCCATATAACCAATATAAATACGATCAAAACTTTCCTTTTGGTGCCCTTTTTGTAGATATTCCAACAGATGGATATGGATATGTATGGGTACAAGGGACTCAACAATTACCTAAACCAATAACTCGGACTGCTATAAGGATCAATGATAGTGATCGTGCGCTTGGGGACAATTCAGGCGTTATCAAAGTTTGTTTTGGTCGTTAGTTTGTTATTGATAAAAAGGTAAATAAGGACTGGAAAATTATCGCAGGAATTCTTCACGCTCCTGATGCTTAGCCCTTCTCATCTGCGCCTAAAGCTCTCAGCGTTGCCTTCTGTGCTTCACTCAAACCCGTCGCTCCCGTAATGTTCATGCCATCATAAGGACGGGGGGTACGAAAGGTTTGTAAGCACTCACCCGTCTGAATATCCCAAAATCTAATCGTTTCATCAAAGCTCCCACTGATCAGGGTTTCGCGCTGCTCTTTAGCGTTGCTGTCTTTTACAGAACTCGTGGCTTGAAAAATCAATACAGAAACTAATCCTGTATGTCCATAAAGAGTACGGAGGCAATCTCCTGTATCTAAATCCCACACTTTTAGGGTTCGGTCAAAACTACCACTAACTAGCTGTTTTCCATTGCTAGGGAAGGCAAGGGACATCACGGGAGCCGAGTGTCCCTCGAAGGTACGCAGACACGTACCAGCTTGCACGTCCCAAAGTTTAACGGTGTGGTCGTAGCTGCTACTGGCTAGATAGATTCCGTCCCGACTGAAGGCAACTGCCCAGACACTATTTTGATGTCCCAGCAAGGTTTGAAGGCATTGACCCGTTTGGATGTCCCAGAGTTTAATGGTCGTATCAAAACTACTGCTGGCAAGCCACTGACCATTCGGGCTTACAATGACAGTAATAACGGGGGCTGTATGCTCACAGAGCGTTTTGAGGCACTCACCTGTTTCGACATCCCACAGCTTAATCGTATGGTCGTAACTGCAACTGGCAAGCTGACGACCATCAAGACTGAAAGCTACCGACCAGACCCAACTACCATGACCGTGTAGAGTGTTTAAACAGTGTCCAGTCCGAACATTCCAAAGCTTGATGGTGCGATCGGCACTGCCACTAGCTAGAATGGCTTCATCAGGATTCTGTCCGTCTTGCTGTGGGGCGAATGCCACTGACCACACGCGATTTTCATGCCCGCGCAGGACTTGAGAAATTTGTCCAGTTTGAAGACTCCAAAGCTTTACCGTCTGGTCTTCATGTCCGGTCGCTAGTAGTTGTTCTTCTTGGTTAAGCGCTAGAAAGAGAATGCTGTTAGTATGTCCTTTCCAGGCTTTAGCACACTGTCCTGTCTTAAGATGCCACAGTCGAGTAGCATGGTCGTCTCCTCCACTAGCTAAGATCCCCCCTTCGCCCCCTGCCCCCCTTAGAAAGGGGGGATCAAGAGGGGGAGGGGTTGGGGGGATCGGACTAAAAGCCACTGACCAAACGCGATTGCTATGCTCGGTTAAGGTTTTGATACACTGCCGAGAAGCAACATCCCACACCTTCACCGTCTGGTCATAACTAGAACTCGCTAGTAGCACAGGCATCTTACCTGTGACATCAGATGGGCTAAAGGCGACTGCCGTTACCGTGTCTTGATGTCCTTGCCAAGTCCCAACGCATTCCCCAGTAGAAACCGACCAAAATTTGATCGTGCCGTCGAAACTGCCACTAGCAATGGTTTGTCCATCTGGACTAAAGGCTACCGATTTCACCCAATGGGAGTGTCCGCTTAAGGTTTGACAGCACTCTCGCGTTTTTACATCCCACAATTTCAGTGTTTTATCCTCCGAACCACTGACTAGGAGAGAACCATCGAAGTTGAACGCCACAGACCAAACTCGCCCCTGATGTCCTTGAAGAACTTCAAGTAGGGCATCTTGCTCGAAATTGCTGACTTGCCAGAAGCGAATAGTAGTATCCTGAGCGCCACTCGCCAGCAGGTATCCGTCGGGATGGAAAGCGATCGCATTGACTGTATTGGTATGACCTTTCAATAACCTCAAACACTTGCCCGTCTGGACATCCCAAAGTTTGACAATATAATCATCTCCTCCACTAGCTAAGATCCCCCCTTCGCCCCCCTTAGTAAGGGAGGTTGGGGGGATCGGGCTAAAGGCAACCGCCCACGTCCAGATGAGATCGGCTTTGAAGGCATTTAACTGCCGACCGCTAGGCAGATCCCAAATTTGAACCTCCCCACTGGTATCGCTGGTGGCTAGTAGTTTGCCGTTGGGACTGAAAGCGACGCAGGAGACTCCGCCAAATGTCTCAGCAAACACGGAACGGCTCAAGTCAGCATAAGCAAAATTGACCTGTTGTAATTTCACCTCAGCTAGGTAGGCTTGCCAAACGGGAAATTGAGAGAAATCGAACCCCGATAAGTCAACCTGAAAGTAAGTGAAAAGATTGAGTAGGTTACCAACAAGATAGCCATCGGCATCGCCAGGGGAAGTGCGAAGTTGCCAGAGCCATTGGTTGAGTCGCTCAATTAGGGCTTGCTTGCTTCCTAAATGAGCGATCGCTTGGCTGACGACCGGTTCAACCATCACGCGGATCTGGCTATGGCGAATGTAGTCCCTAGCCGTCGCTTTGAGCAGCGCGTAACGACTCAGAAAAGGAGAAGTAGGGGGGATTGACTCATTCAGTTCCGATGCCACCTGAGCGATTAACTGCTCGCTCATGTACTCCATGACAACGGGTTGTTGGGTAAAGCCTTCTGCTGTTCGTTCGATAAGCGATCGCCCTCTCAAGGATTCTAGCGTTTCCAATAACACTGAAGTAGGTATGGGGGGAAAGATATCGGACTGAAGTTCACTGACGCTGACAGACTCGCGATTAATCGCCAGCCAGTACATGATCTGTTGCTCTAGGTCTGACAGCCGCTCGATTTGAGATTTGAGGAGGTGTCGGATGCCATTAAAGACAATTGCTCCTTGTTGGAGGAAATCGGTGATGTTGCCCGCAAAGAGGCTCTGAATCGATGAGGCAGCGATTTTTAAGGCGAGAGGATTGCCCTGATAGCACTTGACGAGATTGTTGAGCGCCTCTTGTGAGCCATCTACTCCTTTTGCTTCTAAAAGCTTGTGGGCAGCACTAGACTCTAATCCTAGTAATCGCCATTCTCGAACAGGCAAGCTTTTTCCTTGGAGTATCGTAATTTCTGAAGGAGTCTCTCGACTGGTGATCACGAGACAACTTGGGTGACGCGATTCACCGACTCGCTGCAATAGTTCTCCATATCCTTCGTAACCCTGCCGATAGGCTCCTCCTCGCTCGACAGGAGCGAATAAGGCATCAAAATTATCTAACACAATCAGACAGCGTGCTGAGCGCAAACATTCTTGTAATTGGGAGAGCTTGCCGCTTTCTGTATTGGATAGAGAGCTATCTTCCTTTGCTAAAAACCGCAGTAGCACAGTCAACAGTTCATCGAGGGGTGGAGTATCTCGTAGCGATCGCCAAAATAAATATTCAAATTCTCCTTGTACCTGTTCTGCTAACCTGACTGACAGGGTTGTTTTGCCTACACCTCCCATGCCTAAGATAGCAATTAGATGGCATCTAGCTTCGACAATCCATTGACTGAGGCTGGTGAGTTCGAGCGTTCTCCCGTAGAAAATTGAGGTATCTACTGCTTCTCCCCAATCTTGTGAGGGATTGACAATTTTTTCTAGAGAGATTGAAGGGATTGTAGCCGGAGAGTCTTGATGTTGTCTGAGATATTGCTTTAGTACCGCCTGAAGGTTTTGCTTAGTTACTTTTTCGTCAAGGCACTCTGAGAGTATCTGCCACAGTTTCGAGCCAGTATCTTTGATATAGCCGAGATCGTAGTCAGTTTCTCTCGCAATTTCCGAGTAAGAAAGTCCCTGCCAGACATATTGAAAGACAAGCTGCTGAATTTTATTGAATTGTCTGGGTTCCACAATTTGCTCAACAGCTAAGAACGCCTCTTCAACGGTTATCAGCATTAGTACGGTGAATAAATTGCCTTGAATAGAATATGCCCATTATCCCATGGTGGTTTATCTAACCCTGCAATCTTTATTAAATCTTCAGCAGGCTAACCCTCCTTCACTGACTCGCTCTGACTTTGAGATCTGACTTTTCTGTGACCTTTTACCGACTGACAAACCAAGCGATCGCAACTACACTTCAGTTATTACATGAGCTTGTGCGAGTTTCTCTAGGTAAATCAGGAAGCTCACTGATTTCCTGCCTGGATTACCAGACTTAATCCGATCTTCGGCAGAATTCGGGTCTAACAATACCTGATTTTTTCCCATTGAACTCACATTGCTCACAATCTATCCTTTGCTTATCAGATGCCTTAATAAGGTCAGTTGCCATGAAATTTACTTCAATTGCTCTATCCAGTCTAGTTTCTGTCGCTTCAGTTGCGTTAGTCGGCACCAGTCAAGCTTTAGCAATTCCCACCATTGAGTATAACGACCCATTCCACCCAGTCCAGTCTATTCGACAAATTCGAGACTTGGAGGTGAATGGGAATCTGTACGATGTCGATTTTCGATTTGCAGATTTTCCAAATATATTCGGCTCTCCTGACAATCCCAATGCAGGGGCAGCGTTTTGGAATGATATGGCAGGAGCGCAAACCGCAGGTAATACCATTGTCAATCTATTTAATAATGCTAATCCTTTTTATGGTAATATTGCCGGAGAGTTTTATTCCAACGGTAGCCCTAGCGGTGATAGTGTGTTTGGCAATTCCTTACTCATTCCCTATGGTCGCAGTTCCAGTCATCCTACTACCTCTACAGCATCCTACAGCTATACTTCTGGTACTAACACCCCTTGGACTAGTGAAAACCTTGATGGTATCAATCTAAATGATCTTAATGGTAACTTTTGGATGTATGCGTTCTTTACTCAAACTGGCAGCAGTACGCCAGGGAGTTCGCAAGATAATCCTATTTTGCCCAGCCAAGTCACCCCAAATGGTTCTTTCGTCTTTAATAATGTTTCTAGTGGTCAGTGGGTCGATCCGCCGCTTGCCTCTGGCTATACCTACAATATGACGAGTCCGGGGTCGCTATTTACCAGTATTCTCAACTTTCCGACTGGTTTTGCCAATCCCTTCACCGTAACCGCCAATGGCAATCTTTTAGGCTCCTTTACCAACGGGCAAAGTGTGGATTTTGTCAGCTTATTAGGGGCAGGGGTTTCTTCTTTTTCGATTGCCAATATTTTCCCCTTTACCGACGCAACCGATAGCCAAGCCTTTCCTCTGCAACTGGCATTTAATACTCCAACCGCTAGTTTTACCCAAACGCCGATTGTTGAAGCAACTGCCGTTCCTGAATCTTCCAGCTTGCTAGGATTGGGCTTACTGGCAGGACTCGGTATGATGCAGTTGACTCGCCGCGATCGCGCTTAGGGAGATTTCGGGCGATTGTTTGCTCTACTTGTGCCTTCTGGGTTCAGCGACAGCTTTAGGATTCGGGGCTTTCTTCAAGCGCAAACTAGCCAAAGCAAAGCAATAGTAGAGGCTTGAGAGCCGCCAAACGATTAGAAAGAGCTTGCAAAATAGCGATCGTTTACTCCTTTGGCGATCGCCTTTCCCTCGAAATTTTACTTTATAGACTGTTCATCAAGCTGTGAAGTGCTACGTTTATTTTTTGAGGAGCCTAAATTTCATGTCAATAAAGATCACTAAACCTGAGTCAGAGCAAGAATTTGAGCTTGACACCGATGTCACTTTTGAGGGAACTGCCGATAGCCCTATTACTCAAGTAGAACTATGGGCTGATGACCGATGGTTACTAGGAAAAGTACCTGTTACGGCTGGCAAGTGGTCATTTACCTATCGTTTTAGTGCGGCAGGAACACGAATCATTTATGCAAAGAGCTTTGATGCCACTAATAAATTAATAGACACTCATAATATATGGGTTTTTATTGAACCGCCAGCTTCTCTTGATCCCAATCAGCAATTGAGTCCCAATTTTACCTTAAGAGAGTTAATTTTTTCGCAAACAGCAGTCATGGGGGGAATTGACAATACACCAACAAAAACAGAGATTGACCAACTCCGCAATCTTTGTGAGCAAATCCTACAACCTGCTCGTGATGAGCTAGGGCCATTGCGAATTAATTCAGGTTTCCGTTCGGAGGAACTTAATCGCATTGTTGGTGGAGTAACCAATAGTGCCCATCGTTTAGGTCATGCGGCTGATGTAATTCCCACCGATGGCGATACTAAAGCCTTAGCGAAATGGGTGGTTGAAAATCGTCGTTTCGATCAGGTCATTCTCGAATTTGGCACAGATGCAAAACCGAGTTGGATTCATATTAGTGCTGATCCGAAGAATCGTGGTCAAATTCTAAGAGCGACCAAACAAAAAGGCGTAACGGTTTACACTCCAATTACTTGAGGCTGAAACGCTTTTGTCTAAGTATCAAATCTAAAAGATTAATGTTATGGCACAAGGTAAAGTTACGGCTAGTAGTCTCAATTTGCGAACGGCTCCTAATACGTCAAGTCCGATTTTAGCCAGCCTACCAACAGGAAAAATTGTTGACATTCTCAATCCGGTTACAGGTAGCAGTTTCAGTTTGCCATCGGGGGGAACATCCAATCAATGGTATGACGTTCAGGTTGATGGCCAACGAGGTTTTGTAGCAGCTTTCTTTGTGCAACTTTTAGCTCCCCCTGGAGGATTACAAGGAAATATAGAAAAAGCTCCCCCAGGTCTAAAGGGTTTTGATTGTGCGAGTAAGCTCAATTCTTCATTAATTAGTCAATTTGTCAGTGATTCTGATAATTTTAGTTATTGTTTGCGCTATCTTTCTCTTGGTGTGCAACAAGTCAATGTGGATTTAAGCACCCAGGAAGCTCAACAGATTTTAAGTGCAGGATTAGCACTAAGCCCTGTACAACGGGTTCGTAGAGCGGGTTGGGTTGCCACAGGAGCATTAGGAACAACCACAGGGCAAAATGCGGCGAACAATGCTCAATCAATTGGTTTCCCTCCTGGCATTAATGTTTGGCTAGATTTGGAAGGAGTAAAATCAGGAACCCCAGCAAATGATGTTATCGCCTATTGCAACAATTGGTTTGATGAAGTTGCCGCTGAGGGTTATGTCCCTGGCATTTATGTTGGAGCGAATGCTATTTTAACGGGAACTCAACTCGCTAATTTAAAGTTTGAACATTACTGGCAATCTGGTAGTACCGTTCCTAATATTCCAGGACGAGGCTATCAACTAATCCAAACTATTCCTAATCCCCCATTAGGAGAGCTAAGACATGGCATCCATATTGATTTTGATAAAACTCAAATGGATAGCGACGGAAATCAAGTTATTTGGCTACAAGGCTAGAAACTTTCTCAAAATTGTTTTTAACCACCTTATTTTAGGAGTAACATCATGGCTCGATTTGGACAAATTACGGCAAGTACGCTGAATTTACGAACAGATTCTAATACCTCAAGCACTGTTTTGGCAGCCTTTCCAACAGGAACAATTGTAGAAATTCTTGATACTGTTACAGGCGGTAGTTATAGTTTGCCATCGGGGGGAACTTCCAATAAATGGCATCAGGTAAAAGTTGACAATAAAGAGGGATTTTTGGCCGCAGCTTTTGTTATTGACACAGGTAGTCCAGATGGAACGAGTAAGGTTCTGGATGCTATTTTTAAAGTCAATGCCGATCATCCTTATTACAGGGCGCGTGACATTACAGGAGATAGGTTTAAAGAAACTTTTTGTAACTGGTTTGTTGCCGATGTCTTAGATCAACTAGATATTAAAGTTCCGCGATTAGATGCTAGTGCAGGTTCCTATGTAGAGCCTCATCCAATTTATGGCAATAATACTCCTTTTAAACCTCACTCTGCCGAAGGACTCTTTAAGTTCTTTCAGGATCAAAATGCCAGTGCGAGTGGTAAATGGAAACTGGTTAGCTCTGATACTGCGGATAATACTTCAGCGCAGAGTGCGGCAATTAGTTTAGCCAATGGCAATAAGGTTGTAATAGCTTCTTATCCTGGTCGTAAAAGAACTGATCCTCGTGGACCTAAACAAGGCCATATTGCGATTGTTCGTCCTGATAGTTCTGGTAGTAGTGTCAAGATTGCTCAGGCGGGTAGCATTAGTAGCAACAATTTAGCTCTAAGTAATGGCTTTGGTAGTGTTCTGGGTGAAACCAAGTTCTTCACTTTCACGGGTTAACCATTTGACTATCTTTTGAACCAAAAGTCCCTCTTGTTTTGAAGGGGGACAAATGCAAAAACTTCTAACTGAAATTTTCTATATTCTATAGGGAGTAAACAATGTTTAAGCCAATTCTGAAGACCTTTTGTGCTTTTTGCATAGCAATAGCTATTCTTCTAACCTTTTTTCCTCGTCAAACATTAGCACTAGAGCAACCAAATTTAACTGAACAGTTCAAACTTTCATCACTAATTGCTTTAACTAATTCACAACTGACTTTTGCTCTTCCTGAACCAGTCGATTCCGCCCGCATAAAAGCGTTAAATCTATGGTCAACTTTCTACTTTGTTCATCAAGCTCAAGCTAGCAATGATTCTAGTGCAATTCCTTTACGAGATTCTAGTAATACGCCATTGGGGACTAAACTTTCTAAAAAAGATTGGTGTACAGCCGCCCTAGAAGGGACTGTGCAAGTTGAAGATCCCACTAACGTTTTTAAAACCTACAACTTTGCTAAACAAGGTACAACAGCCCAGACTAATTGTTCCTTTCCTAGCCTCAAACCTACAGTGGTCAGGGCTATTAATCGCTCTCTTTTTGCACCAGCAAAAGGCCCCTACGGAGATGGGTCAGGTGGTTTTATTTTAGTTCCCTATCGCACGATCGCTGTTGATAAAACTGTTATTCCTTTAGGGACTTTAATCTATATTCCTGATGCTAAAGGAAAAGAGATTATTTTACCTTCTGGAAGCAAAGTCAAACATGACGGTTATTTCTTGGCGGCTGATGTAGGCGGGGCAATCAAAGGCAATCATATTGATACTTTTTTAGGGATTACGGATAAAAATCCTTTTGCCTATGTCAAAAGTATAGCAACACCAACCTTCAAGGCTTTTGTTATTAAGGACAGTGTAATTGAGAATAAACTCAAAACTTTACATCAAGAGTAATCTGTATATTTCAATGATTTCAATGAATTCAATTTAGGAGAAATATCATGGCTCAAGGCAAAGTAACCGCAAGCTCTCTTAATCTAAGAACTGACTCCAATACGGGTGCAACTACAATAAAGTCACTGCCGACAGGAACTTTAGTTGATATTATAAAAACCGTTGCGGGTGGTAATTATTCTTTTGGCGGTGGAACTCGCAATGACTGGCACCAAGTCAAAGTTGATGGACAAGAAGGTTTTGTGGCGGCGGCTTTTGTTGCTCCTGTCTCTTCACCTGCTCCAACGCCTGCAAGTATGACGGAAATTCGGGGTGTATGGATTGTCGATCATTCAAATAGCCCTGTATTGAAGTCATCAACCAACATCACAAATGCTCTAAACTTTTTACAAACTAACGGATTTAATACTGTTTTTCCGGCTGTTTGGAATCGAGGGTTTACCGCTTTTCCGAGTCAAGTAATGGTAGACAATGGTTTTCCCAGGCAAGATCCCGGTTATGCAGGTTTCGATCCTTTACGAGAAATTATCGATCAAGGAAGGAGTCGAGGCATGGCTGTTATTCCTTGGTTTGAATATGGCTTTGCCGCTTCTCCTGATTTGGATGGAGGGCATATTCTACAGACTAAACCCCAATGGTCTGCTATAAATAGTGCAGGAGGCAAAGTTCAGCACGGTGATTTAACTTGGATGAATTCTCTTAATCAGGAAGTCCAACAATTTATGCTGGATTTGGTTCTGGAGGTCATTAAAAGCTATGATGTAATTGGGATTCAAGGCTGCGATCGCTTTCCTGCTATACCTTTTAATGGTGGCTACGACGCTGCAACCAAAGCTCAATTTAAGGCTAAATTTGGCACTAATCCACCTAGCGATGGTAAAGATCCAACCTGGATTCAATTCCGATCTACCCTATTAACGCAGTATTTAGCAAGGTTCTTTAACGCAGTTAAAAGCATTAAGCCTGATTGTATTGTTTCAATTTCGCCTTCACCTTTTCCCTTTGGTCGAGATAATTTAATGCAGGATTCGGATACTTGGATTAAGCAAAATATTGTTGATTTTCTGCATCCACAATTGTATCGAACCAGTTTTGATACCTACCAACCTGAAGTCAATAAACTTAAGGCACGATTTACAGCTAGCCAACTCAAAAAAATTGCACCTGGTATTGCCTTTAACGCCAGCAAAACTAATTTAACGACTGATGATATTGTTAAGGCTGTTCAACTCAATCGGAGCAGTGGACTAGGCGGTCAGGTCTTTTTCTTTTACGAAGGACTAACCAAAAACAGTAATGAAATGGCGATCGCCTTGAAAACCGAAGGTGATTATTCTAAGATTGCTTCTTTACCGCCATCATTTGTAATTACCTAGTTTACTTTGAAACTAATTCACCTATCAGGATTTAAAACATTCATTTAGGTAAACCATCCTCACACTAATTAATTGATAAAAATGGAGAAATTAACATGAAATTGATTTCCAAAATAACGCAAGTTGTGTTATACTCATCGGTATTATCCATACATATTTAGCATTTGGAGAGATTTTTTTAAGTGTCCCCCTACTGGTATCACGGTTTAATTTTGCTCAAGAAGTTGTCATGCAAGCCAGCCCTATTGTCCAAAATGCAGGTCTTTACAACAGCTTTATTGCAGCAGGATTGTTCTGGTCAGCCTTTAGTTTACAAAACTCAAAAGCTCTGCCAATATTTTTCCTAGTCTGTGTTTTTATTGCAGGATTTTTTGGTGCAATTAGCCTCAACCCAACTACGCTGATTATTCAAACCATTCCAGCCCTTATCGCTTTGATATTGGTTTGGGTTTCCAACAGTCAAAAAATAACTGAACAACCTAACAATCAATAGTTTTCCAAATTTGTACTTTTTCCCATTTTAAGGAGTTAACAATGGTAATAGCGATTACTTCCAAATTTGATGGCCATTACGAAAAATTCGATCCGATTGTCGCTCGTAACTTAGCTAACTTAATCCAGCAAGCTTACAAAAAACAATTTCTTGCATGGATGGATTCTCCTACCTCTCCTGTTTGGGATCTGGATAAACCCTATGAATTAGTCGAGCTAGTTACTAAAAATGTTCCATTTGGTTTTGTAGCTTGGGATTCTGATAACAATGATATTTTTGTTGTTTTTCGAGGCACACTCAAATTTATCGAATGGTTTAAAAATAGCAAAGTTCAACTGGTTTCTTATCAAAACGGTCAAGATAGTGTGAGCAAGAGCAAGGATTTAGAAAAAAAGGAAGATATTGCTGAAGGGGTCAAATTTGACGACGACTCTAAAGATATTGGCAGTAGGGATTTTGGGCGTGTAACTGCCGGATTTAGAGGAATTTATCTTGGTTTGCGTCAAAAAATGCTCGATTCACTGAGTGATCTACCCAAAACTTCACGTATTTTTGTTACTGGTCATAGTTTAGGGGGTGCGTTAGCGACTTTAGCCATTCCTGACATCCTGCAAAATACACCCTTTCAAGATCCTCGACAGATTACCCTCTATACTTTTGCCAGTCCTCGCTGTGGCGATCGCACCTTTGCGACTGAATTTCAAAAAACGAAAGTACAGCATTGGAGAATTGCCAATACAGAAGATTTTGTGACGATGATTCCCTTCCC
>JBGTNM010000445.1:0-9081 GCA_041743025.1 Microcystaceae cyanobacterium | reverse complement strand
ATTAAACAAATTGGAAGAAGGGTAAAAATATCGGGCGCACAGTGGAAAAGTGAGAACGTTCCTAATATTCTATTTTTGCGCTGTGCCTACCTTAATGGGGTCTTGTCTCAATGATATTCTTACAAATGTGAGATGCACCCGCTTCGTCTGTAGTTGATTTGATCGCAATTTGCTGTAAGCCGACTGTAAGGGGTAGTTTTCTAGAGTTCGGACGCTCTGACAATTTCCCAAAATTGCCCTTCTTTTGCTCCTTGCACTAGCCGTTGCGATTGTAGCTGTTCGGTACTGCCTTGAACAATACGACTGGTAAAGTAGCGCTCGCGAGGAATTGCTCGATGAAGTAGCCGATGAGATGGCTGATGGTTAAGGTTGACCTGTAACGATTCTTTGGAGCGGGATTTGGATTTCACTACGTTTGAGAGCATCGGGAACGTAAGGCCCATCATAAAAAAAGCGACGAGGTGAATCCACAACTTGATATTCTTGATGACGGTTCAGCCACTCTTTTAATTGTTCTAAGCCTTTCTGGTAACTATCATAACTATAGCTTCCTTGCCATCCCAGACTGACTACTGTCATCGGGGGAATATCTTCGATGACGATATTATCGGCGGTCGTTCTTGTCGAAGTATCTTGACTACGGTAGAGGAAAGACACCTTAGCTAATCCCGTATCTTCTCCTGTCATCGTGCTAGTTGGATAACGAGTTTCGACTGGGGCAGTCATGGAAATGTCATTAGAAGTAATGTGTTGATACAAAGGATAAAAAGCTTGATTGGCTGCTTTCGACAGTTCCCCCCGGTAAGTATAGGTGGCAGAGCGATAAGCCGGATAAGTTTTTACTTCTATCGCTCCAGAAGAGGTAGGTGAGGGAAAACCTAGCGGTAAGGGTGCGCTATTAGCCTGATAAACGCCAATAGCTAAGGCAGTGAGGGCGATGATGCCCAGAGGAATTAGAAAAAAGTGTAATTTCATTAGTAACTTGTAAAAGCTCTGGCTCTTCTATAATGAAGCAATTGACGGCTTTTGAACGGGTTTTCCTGTCTCTATCGGGCGAGGTATTTCATGAACGGCAACTGACCGTCTCTTGGGGACTGTTGTTTCAACGAGAATTCGCGAAAACAGCGAAATCGAAAAGATAGAAAGTGATGTACCAGAAAGGGGGGAAGCCGTCTTGACCAACTATCACTTAAGGTTTTGATCTCGCTTCATCATTGTGAGCGTTGTCAAAGCTTAACTACTGTGCCAGAGAGTTCCAAGCATCAAGTTTGACTCTTGTAACCAAGGTAAAACCTCCCTGACCGTCAGGTTGGAAGATGACCGCTTCTCCCTCAGCGATTGTCAGTCCAGTTAAAGCTTTTAAATTTGTCCCGTGAGCGACAAGAACTGTATTTGTCCCTTCAGTGGGCTTGGTGGTCAGGAAGGGATGTAATTCAGTCCAGATGGTCGGGCGAGGATTGCCCTCTAAAGTGGGGGCTTCTTCGATCATCGATGTGGCAAAAGTATACCAGGCTGTCTCTTTAGCGGTGCAGGCGGGACTGGAGATCACCTTGCCCACAGGAATTTTCAGGGTGCGGAAACGCTCCCCCACCGTTTTGAGGGCGGGAATACTCGCCTCGGTGATGTGGCGTTCTCCGGTACAGTCTTTCACGCTTTGGGGTAACTCTGGAGCGGGACGGGCATCTTGACTAGCCTGTCCATGTCGGAAATAGATGACGTAACCTCCCTGACGCAGATTGGCGACCCGCTCCTCCTGCGCCGGTGAAGGTAGGCCGAAGGCACTAGCGGCAATGGTTAGGCTCGTAGCTATGAGCTTGACAAGGCGAGCGGTACTGCCCATCTTTCCCTCTTTTGTTCCATCAACTCCAGTGTGTCATGAGAAGGTTATCGAAACTCTAAGAGAATAACTTTCGCAGTTGCTGGTGGGCTCGTCGATTAATTATTGATGACGAAGCCTTGCCAGCCACTTCCGAGTCTTTCATCTAGGCAGCAATGAGACGACTCATGGTTAGACGGCTGGGCTGATCTTTTAGACTTTCCCAACATCCTCTAAAATTTGAGTTAGTTCAGCGAAGGTCTGGTTTGACGGCTCGCAATGTGCAGCTAGAGAACCAATAGATAGTTTGACGAGCAGGTAAAACACACAGTGATGATTTTATTAGGAGGCAATTCAATGTCAGACCAAAACAAAGCGCTCGTACAACGCTACATTGAGGAAGTTTATAACAAAGGCAATGTAGATCTAGTAGACGAGCTTGTGGCAGTGGATTATGTCAATCACGGGGGACTTTCTGACCAAGCTCCCTCTGCTGAAGGGCTTAAGCAATTCATTCCTCAGCTTCGCACCATTTTCCCGGATGAGCATCTAACACTCGAACAGGTCATTGCCGAAGGGGACAAAGTGGCTTACCGATGGGTCGCTCGCGGTACGCATAAAGCAGAGATGATGGGGGTTGCTCCTACAGGAAAGCAATTAACCGCGACAGGCATCTCCATTGTTCGCATTGCCAACGGTAAGATTGCCGAAGAATGGACAAGTCGGGATGACTTGAGCATCATGCAGCAACTTGATATTGCTCCCTAAACCGGCGGGGTTCAAAAGTCTTAACACTATTGGGAACACTTTTGCTCTCAGTAAATCTCTCAAAAGCTTACGCCAAGAAGGTTTCAAGGTTTTCGCCTTCCCCAAAGTGTTACCCTAGTTTGGACTACGCCGATTTTGAGAGTTGGTTAAAGTCATCGGGGTTGTCAAACAGAACGATCAGGAAGCCTCTTTTAGATACGCAGTTGTATTTAAGGCGCCGACTTACAGCAAATTGAGATCAAATCAACTACAGGCAAAGCTATCTAATTGGCTCAAGACATCAATATCTCTGTGGTGCTTTTGATCCTAATTTGCTGGGCGTTGCTGAATGAGTGGTGGATCAGCCAGTTAGAGGGATTGTTTTAAATCTTAGATAGTGCATCAACAATCTGATTGAACATCGTAACATTCTTTGGGATTTTGAGTAACAGAGGGTAGCTTGATGTAGTCTAGCTAAGTAATGTCTTAGTCGGGTATTTTCTCCTTCGACTCTTGTCAATTTCGTTTTCGGTAAAACGGCGTGTTTTTCGGGTTCAATAAAGTTAGCATAAACACAATATCCATCGGTTAAAAATCGCCGACTTCCCCATCTTTTGATTCTCTTCCAAAGTCGGGCAAAAGTTTGACCGCTCCGGTCTCCTATCTCGATAGCCAAAATGCCAGGAAGATAATGATTGATAGCCGTCCAAATCCAAACTTTATCGCTTCTTCGACCTACATAGGTCTGAATCTCATCTAATTCGGCTACGGAGGGAGAACCTTCTTCATCTTCTGGCAACTATAAAAGCTGATTGTTTAACCCAATTCATAACCGTTGTATGATGAACTCCAGTGACTCTTTCAATCGCCCGAAATCCCATGCCATTTAAATATTTTTCTAGACAAGTTTTCCTCACTTGAAGATGATATTCTCTCGGTTTATAAGTTGAGCGAAAAATACGTCCACAATCTTTACATTCCCACTTTTGGTTACCTTTATAATGACCATCTTTCCGAATATTTGATGAGCGACACTGAGGACAGTTCATTACAATAATTTGATTTTTGTCAACCCTTTTATTTTAACAAATCCACCACTCATTCAGCAACGCCAAGTTTTCAGGGTGATATTCAATTATTTCAGCTAAATATTGATGAAATAGCTGTTTATCTCCCATAAGCTGGCTATATTCTGTTTCATCCCTCACCGGAATACAGATAGTTTTTTTCCCGCTTGCGCTTTGGTCATTTTGGCTTTTTTAAGATAGCGATCGCGCTTTGGTCTTGTTTAGTTTACCCGATCCTAGAACTGGCTTGAGCCAAGCGATCAACAAAATCCGTTAGAAGCAGTCAAAAACACCTGGGAGAACCCGAAGAGAGAAGAACCAGCCATTCTGTTTTTTTTTTGTCAAAAAATAATAATAACTGTAGTGAGAGAGTTCAAAGAATTTTGGGAACTCTAATTATAGTAGCGATACTAATCATTCGTGTCCCTGTTAGCTTTCTACTTTCAAATATCCCATGGAAATCATTGCTCAGTCCTTATCGCAGAAAACCAGTTCTCAAGTCATAGGGGAACAAGATGTCATGTCTAAATATTTAGCCAAGCAGCTTGATGATAAATTTGTTTATCTCGATTTGGAAGTTGGGAAAGAAAATGAGTCAATTTTTTGTATGGGTTTGGAGTCATCTCATTGGGCAAAAGAGATTTCTGCCAAAAGGTTGCAAGAAGAAGAGGAACACAATGGGTTGATTAGCCTAAGAAAGAATGGCTTTGTGATTTGTGGGCATAATTTTCGGCGGTTTGATTCTCTTTATTTTTTCAAGAAGTATCCAGAATTTCGTCCTTGGTTAGTCATTGATACTCTTGAATTATCTGTTATATTTCAGCCGATTAAGTTATTCCATAAGCTGCAAAAGAATTACAAACCTAGTAACTATGCCCTAAATAATCCCCTAGAAGATGCTCGTGCGACTAAACATCTATTGCATGATTTACTAATGTGTTTTCTTGATAAGCCATTATCTCTTCAAGAAACTTATCGTTGGCTATTAACTTGTGGTACAGAAGAAGCGGACAGCGCCTATCAAGAGCTATTTGGTTTACTTAATTTTGAAAAAGATATCCCGCCTACTTTATCGGCTTTACCTAAAGAGGCAATCACTGAATTTGAGCAAAATTATCTACAATGGTTTTTTGAAAATGGAGCCAGTCAAAGTTTTAATTGTCGTTTGTGTGTAGCAGCCTTAATTGCTTGGAAGTATGAAAGTCATCAAACAACGAATGCGCCAGCTATGGCAAAATGGCTAACACATCTAGAAGAATTTCCCGAAATTTTAGAAAAATTATGTCCATTAATGCCAGATAAGTTTACTTATCATTCATATTTGGAAAATTTTGGACTAAAATTTTTTAAACACGAACAAGAAGAAGTGGTGCAAGCCGTCTTGAGAGGGATGAATCCTTTAGTAGTAATAGCAACAGGGGGTGGTAAATCTCTTTGCTATCAACTGCCTGCATTAATGTTATCTTGCACTCAGAAAGGATTCACCGTAGTGATCTCACCACTGCAAGCACTCATGGTAGATCAAGTAAATGGACTAACGGAAAAAGGACTGGATTTTGCAACTTTTATCAATGGCAATATTAGCCCAAAAGAAAGGCAAAAAAGATTAGAGCAGTTACGCAATGGCGAAAAAGACTTACTTTACATTAGTCCTGAACAACTGCGCTCTCTCAGCATTAGAGAATTACTACAAGAGCGTTTACCATCTTTGGTTGTTTTTGATGAAGCCCATTGTATTAGTCAGTGGGGACATGACTTCCGCCCCGATTATCGCTATGCTCCCAAATTTATTAGTGAACTCTATCAAAATCAGCAGCGAGAATTACCTTTAATGGCATTTATGACTGCTACTGCTACTGTTGATGTGCGTGAAGATATTAAGTCTCTATTTGCCGAGCATCACATTCTAATTAACGAAATATGCTCTAGTAGTGTGCGAACGAACCTTACATATGAGATTATTCCTACTTCCAAGCAAGCTAAAGAGCAAACCTTAATTACAGAAGTTAAAAATGCGATCACATTAGGCGGCGCTGTACTTGTTTACACAGCAACTCGCAAAAACACAGAACGCTTAACCAAATTGCTTGCTCAGAATTACATAGAAGCTAGATTCTATCACGGGAAAATCCCCAAAGAAGACAAGAATGAGATTCTCCAAAAGTTCAAAACCAAAGAATTAAATGTAATCGTAGCCACCTGCGCCTTTGGCATGGGAATTGATCGTTCTGATGTTAGAGCCGTAATTCATCATGTCATGAGTGGCAATCTAGAGAGCTATGTGCAAGAAACGGGACGGGCAGGAAGGGATAATAATCGTGCTATTTGTACTTTATTGTTTGATCCTCAAGATGCGGAGACCCTCTTCAAGCTCCAGCGTTTTAACCAACTTTCTGAACCAGAAATCCGAAATTTATTTCTGGCAGTGAGGGAATTACGTGATCGTATTTATGGCAAAGAAAAAGTTTCGGAAGAATATTTTTGGGTGACAACCAATGAGATCTTTCAAACCAGTGATCTCGATGAAGAGTTTGCTTCGCAAGATGAACAAAGAAACACCAAAATAAAAGTTGCCTTGCATTATCTCGAAACTTTTGGCATGATTGAGCGAGCAGAAAATCAATCATCTTTTATTGAATTTGACCTAACGCATTCTGTGTCTGAAGAATCTCTTAAAACCTTTGATTGCTATGCCTATAAACATAATTTACCAAATTATCGCAAAGCTGAATTTCGCCCCCTCATTCTAGCTATGCACTATGCCAAAGCTTACTGTCAATATCAAGATGCACCCTATCCTTTAGAAAAGTTGAGTGATGACTCAGGTCTTTCAATTAAAGAATTAAAACATCGAATTAAAGAATTACAAAAAGCTGAAGTTTGCACATTAAAAATACCAACTACTATTCTTATCACAAAAATTGATAAAGGGAATAGGAAGAATGATACTCGGACTAAATATGAAAAGCATCGATCCCTAGAAAAGCAGATTAACGAGGAGATCATAAACTTGATTGGTGATCACCAAGAGATACAGATAAACTGCCGCGCACTAGCTACCCGTCTCGATCCAGATCGCAAGCACAAACTAAGTTCTGGGATAATCTTAGAAATTCTAGAGGGGTGGAACTTCCTTAAATGGATTCACTATAAAAAAGTAAGAAGTGATGTGGTAAAAATTACCAAGTTTGCTGTGCCAGAACATTTTGCTCACTACCAAAATCTAATAAACGCGATTATTGATGTACTTTATCAAGCTTTAGGAGAAGAAAAAGGAACCTGTTTACGCCTAAGTCAAGACTTAGTTGTCACTTTGTCTATAATTAATCAAATTGCCAGTCCACAAGCTTGGGAACTAGAGGACTTAGAACAAGCTTTGACATGGATGCACAGACATACGCTCATTCGCCTAACCGATGGTTTAAATCTATGCCACCAATCAATGAAAGTTAGGGTTATTAAGGGATCTCAAAAAGATAAAGTAACACGTGAATACCCGAAAAAAGTCAAGCCACACTATGATGAGCAAACCCGTCGCACGCATATCATGCTCAATTATGGACAACAACATCAGCAACCAGAATTTTACCCCCAGGAATATATTGCAAACTACTTCTCACTTCCTAAATCACAATTCTCTATTCAATATCCCAAGACAGATGGGGAGGAGGCTAAACGTCCCGTTACCCAAGAAGACTACGATCAGATCATCAATCCTCTCAACCTACTTCAGCGAGAAATAGTTCTTTGCGAATTCCCAGCCATTTCAGTTATTGCTGGCCCAGGTTCAGGCAAAACTCGTACTATTGTTCATCGGATTGCTTATCTGGTGAAGGTCAAAAGAGTAGACCCAGCTCGGATAATTGCCCTAGCCTAGCATACAACCGTAACGCTGTTAGAGAGCTAAGACTCCGTTTACAGACTCTAGTCGGAGAAATGGCATCAAGATTGCGGGTATATACTTTTCATGGATTAGCATTAGCCATTTTAGGGAGGACAGTTGAGCCGACCCGAAATGACCCAAAAAATTCACAAGGGAATGTTAAAGATTCAAATCAAAAATTCACTCAACTAATAAAAGATGCCTGTATTTTTCTCGAAGATAGGGAAGAAGATAGTGACAATGAAGATAATCAATTAAAGATTACCAAACTCTTAGGCAACAGCGAATATATCTTTGTGGATGAATACCAAGACGTTGCCGAACATGAATACCAACTTGTGAAGTTAATTGCAGGATTACAAGAGTCGGAGGATAAATCTCGCTCTGTAGAGACTAATATTTGTATAATTGGGGATGATGATCAAAATATCTACAAATGGCGAGGCACTTCAACCCAATATATTCGTTCTTTTCAAGCAGAGTATCAAGCTCAACAGTTTTTACTTACCGAAAATTATCGTTCTACTGAGCCTATTATTGCCTCTTCAAATCGACTAATTCAAAATAATAGCGATCGCTTAAAACGGAGAGGAGATGAACAAGTCAGAATCAACAATGCTCGTGTAGGTCAAGGAGGACTAGATGTACAATCTCTAAAATTTGATGATGATAATCGCCAAGCAGAATACATAAAGCGTCAGGTAGAGAAATGGATCAAATGTGATGTCAAGCCGGGGGAGATTGCTATCTTGGCAAAAAATTGGAAATACCTGGAGAAAGCACGGGCATTGCTTGAGTATAGAGCCGGTATTCCCACTTATTCTCTAAAGGGGGAAAAGGTAAAACTAATTCGTAATCGAGTTGCCCAACTTTTGCTCACTAACTTAGAGAAGAATCTTGATCTAATACTTTCTAAAGAAGAGTCTGTCAAATCTCATTTCGAGACTTTCTTTCAAACAGGTGATTACAGTCTATCACAACCAACTGTAAAAACCTTGATCAAAATTGCCGAAGATATTGATAAAGAAAGAGGATATGGTTCTGAAGATTTATCTACACCGATTGCCATCAGTGAGATTATTACTTCTCTCTATGAATTTAATGAAAGCCCTGATATATCAATTGATCCAGAAGCCGTATTAGTTACCAGTTGTCATGGAGCCAAAGGATTAGAATTCAGATATGTGATTTTGATTGCCGATGACTTTGAGTATAGAAAAGACAAGATAGAATCAGAAAGGCAACTGTTTTATGTAGCCATGACTCGTGCCAAAGAGAAATTAATCTTAACACACACTCAAAACTCTCAATTTGTCCAAGAAGCAGGAGCCAATCCCTATCCGGCCGAGAGAATTTCTATTGATCCACTACATTTGGTTTTTTATGCAGATTTATCTCCTTATGGAAGCTCTGTGACAAACAAAGGAGATATAGCAATCCTATATGAATTGTGAAAAGGCATCAAATCTTTTCAAGTTAGGAAAATTAAAAAGATTATACTTAGCAAAAAATTGAAATAAAAAATTAATAAGCTTAAAGTTTTTGCCGAAACGATAAAATCTTCTGAG
>JBGTNM010000444.1:0-2360 GCA_041743025.1 Microcystaceae cyanobacterium | reverse complement strand
GTGAACCTTCTTTAGCTTGCCACGCACTGAATACTTTTTTTCTTAAATCAAGAGAATATACTGTTGGCATACTTAATCATTTTTTGTTGCTTTTCTATTTTACAATGCATGTAGCTTAATAGATCTCAATTTGCTGTAAGTACCATTCATGTCTCCACCTTCATCAACCCAAAATCTTAATGATAGCTCTAAACACTATCGACTTCTTTCTGATGAGTCGATCACCGACGAAGTAAAGGGAAAGATGGAAGTAATCCAAAGTCTGATCGAACCTTGCGATCGCCAAACCTACCGCCAACGTAAAGAAAAAGCAGCTAAACAGCTAAGCATAACTATTCGGAGTGTAGAAAGATTACTCAAGAAATATCGAGAGCAAGGGTTAGTTGCTCTGGTTAAAACTCGCTCAGATCGGGGAAAGACTCGAATTGATGAAGATTGGAAAGAGTTTATTGTCAATACTTACAAGGATGGAAATGATGAAAGTAAACGAATAACACGCCATCAGGTTTTTCTCAAAGTTAAAGGGAGAGCAAAACAGCTTGGATTACAAAAAGGCGAATTTCCAAGCCACCAAACCGTTTATCGGATTCTCGATCAATATATAGAAGAAAAAGAACGCAAGAAAAAAGCCAGAAGTCCAGGCTATCCTGGTTCTCGTTTAACTCATATGACCCGTGACGGACGAGAATTAGAGGTAGAAGGAAGTAATGATGTTTGGCAATGTGATCATACGCTTTTAGACGTGCGATTAGTAGATGAGTTTGGCGTATTATCACGTCCTTGGTTAACGATTATTATTGATTCTTACTCTCGCTGCTTGATGGGCTTATTTTTGGGATTTTATGCCCCTAGTTCTCAGGTAGATGCTTTAGCATTACGTCATGCCATTTTTCCTAAATCTTATGGAGCGCAATATCAATTAAAACATGAGTGGAATGCCTATGGTACTCCCACTTATTTTTATACAGATGGGGGTAAGGATTTTCGCTCAATTCACATTACAGAACAAGTCGCTGTTGCTCTTGGATTTAATTGTTTTTTGAGAAGAAGACCTTCTGATGGGGGAATTGTTGAGCGTTTTTTTAGAACTCTCAATGATAACGTCTTACGGGAATTACCTGGATATACTGGCTCTAATGTACAGGAAAGACCAGAAACAGTGGATAACGATGCTTGTTTAACCCTTAAGGATTTGGAAATAATTTTAGTTCGGTATATCGTCGATGAATATAATCGAAAGCCCGATGCTCGCATGAAGAATCAAAGTCGGATTGAGCGTTGGGAATCTGGATTACCAACTGAACCCTATCTTTATGATGAGCGAGAACTAGATATTTGTCTAATGAAAGAGGCAAAAAGAACCCTGCAAAAGTCGGGAACTTTACAATTTGAAAATTTGACTTATCGCTCTGAATTGCTCAAAGGTCGTGAAGGGGAAAGAGTAGTTGTACGCTATGACCCTGATGATATTACAACCATTCTGGTCTATGAATATTTGTCGGATGGAACGGAAGCGTTTTTGGATTATGCCCATGCTCAAGGTTTAGAAGCAGAAAAACTGTCTTATAAGGAACTTAAAGCGGTTAATCAACAACTTAATAGTGCAGAGGAAGCTATTAATAATGACTCGGTTCTAGATGCCATGATGGAACGTCAGGTTTTTGTTGAAAAGTTAGTTAAACAAAATCGCCAAGAACGACAACAAATTGCCCATGAACAGATTAATCCGCGTCAATCAGTTGCAGACAAGCTCTCTATTCCTAAACCAGAAGAAGATTGGGATGATGGGTCATCTTCATTAAATGACCTTCCTTTACCCTCCTACAAAGTTCAATATATGGATGATTTATTTGAAGAAGATTAGAGGTTAATGATGGCTGATTCACAAGTAATTGATAAGTTAGCGCAAGAATTTGGCGGTTCTATTGCACTTAATTCTGAAATTCAGACAGAAATTGAGCGATTGAGTCGTCAGCCTTATTTAGAGTATAACCAAGTAAAAAAGTGCCATAGCTGGCTATATGAATTAGTCACATCACGAATGACGGGGTTATTGGTGGGTGAGTCGCGTTCGGGTAAAACAGTTACCTGTAAGTCATTCGCCCAAAAGTACAATTCCATCAAGACAGGAGACCTCTTGAAAAAATATTTTATGCTATAATAAATGGCTATTTTTTAAACTTTCTCTCGATAAAATAGCAATAATTTTTCAGTTTTTGCATTAAAAGCTCAATTCAATTGTTTTATATTTTAGTTAAATCAGATTTTAATTAAAGCTTAATTCTCTAATTCATAATTATAAATACCCGCGATTAAGTTGACTCTTAATCCGAATCGTCGATGTCGATTACGATAGGGAT
>JBGTNM010000443.1:0-8699 GCA_041743025.1 Microcystaceae cyanobacterium | reverse complement strand
TTTGAAAATCTAACAAAGCTTCTCCTAAATCTTCTAATTGTTCAACGGATAAAGCTCGAATTTGAGAAGAGAAATCTGGTGAAATTTGACCGATACGGCGATTGAGTTGGCGTAAAATCAAATTAACGCCTTCTTCTTTCTTGCCTTCTTCTCTGCCTTCTTCTCTGCCTTCTTCTCTGCCTTCTTCTCTGCCTTCAGCTTTAATATCTTGATAGATAACAGATTCCTTCATGATGTCCTTCCTTAATAAACGTTGAATGGTGTCCTTACTTAATACTAAACCAGCGAGAATGGCGGTGGACGCTGCTACATTACTTTTCTCCCTCCTGTCGGGAATGTCTTCAATTTTTTGGCTAATTTGTCGGAGAATATTTTCTCGATTTTCACTTTGACTTAAGACAGCAAAAGGGAGTAATCCCTTAGACTGTAATAAGGTTTCTGAAGGAACTTCCCACAAACGAATGACTTCAAATTCATGGCGTGTTTTGCTTAATTCAAAAACGGTTTGTCTCATGAATTCGGAACGGTTTTCTCGTAAGTAAATCACCACTTGAATCATCTCTTTATAAGGATAAAGACGATAACCTCTCACCCGATAATCTAGCATTCTAAAGGGAATATCTGGATCTGGATTAGTTTGGAACTCAATATGTAAGATTAAATCTTCGGACTCCAAAAAGATTAAACTATCTGCCCGAATGGGTTCTAAGGAGAGTTCCGATGGCTTTAATTCGGTTAAAGGAAGGGGTTTTCCCAGTAACCAAGTCGCCATATCTTGAGGGAATTGGGCTGCAATGAATTTACAAGTAGAATCATAGCTCATAAAAATGACGATAAATGTTGATATGTAAGGATTTTTGGAATTCCAAATTATAATATCCCCATTAATTCATCTTATCCTCCAAATAATCCTAATGAACAAATAATTTGGGCTTCCCGATGTTCATCTTCGGGATGAATAACACAAAGGGCATCCGTTTCTCGCAGGGAGACAACCATGTTGGCCAATTGTTCATCGGTAATGCCACTTTTTAATTGTCGATTAAGCTTAGTAATCGCACTTTGTTTGAGGGGATATTGATAAATTTCTTCAAAAGCTTTTATTAACGTCTCCCATTCTTGCTCTTGTGCTAATAGAGGCATTCTAGTACGAATTTTATCAATATAGTGTTTCAAGCGTTCATAGGTTTTTGCCCTTGCACTGCGAGGACTGCCTAGCTGTCCCCCGCTACTTTTTGACTGTTCAATTAAGGTATTAGCCCCTTTTTGCACTAAATCATGGTGGGATGGATTACGTTCTTTCGCAGGAGTGTCAATGCTACATCTGGCCATTCGTAAAATTCGCATTTGAGACTGGGTGACACTGTTCCCCTGTTTATCTACCCATGCCAGCGCATCCGTTCCTTCGGCGGTTCTCAGGTATAGCATGACCCCTTCTGGTTCATAGGGAGTCGGGACATGGTGACGGGTAGAATAAATGACGTTATTGAGGTCTTCAATCTTTTTGGCTAGGCTAGGATTGGCATCAGTGGCATTTTTCCAGATTTGTAAAGCTTCAGAGGTTAAATCCACTTCTCTATCTTCGTCGTCGTCTATTACTCCTGATTTCTCCGTATATAAATCTACAATGACCTGATTGACATTATCTTCAAAAAAGGACTCATCCATTCCGACGACCTCTGCATTCTGTTGTAAACGGTTAATTAATCGTCCCCGTAGGTTAATCAAGTGTTCAACCCCATCCGCAGGGAAAAAGGAATAACAGAGAATTGTTTCTGCTTCTTGTCCAATCCGGTCAACCCGTCCTGCTCGTTGAATTAATCGGATAATTGCCCAAGGTAAATCATAATTAATGATAATAGCGCAATCTTGTAGATTTTGTCCCTCACTCAGTACATCAGTCGCAATTAAAATTCTTAATTCATCATTAACCTGTTTTTTATTACTTTTGGGGCTAAAACGGTAAGCAATGGCTGTGGGGTCATGACTGCTTCCTGTTGCCACTGCAAGGTGATGAAGGTGAGCTTTCTTTAAGGCTTTTTCTAAATAATAGGCAGTGTCAGCAAATTGGGTAAAAATGAGGATTTTGTCATGGGGATGGTCTTTTGTTAAAAGTTCAATGAGACGGGCTAATTTTTGGTCTTTTTCCGCTTGCCATTGACCCGTTTGATTCAAAACTGCCATTAACGATAGGGCATCTGACAGCAAATCGGCTCTTAATTGCTCATAAAATAAACTGGGACGCAACCATTTAAATCGTTTACGGTATTTAGTCCGATATAACTCATAAATTTCTGAGGCTTTCTGTTTATATTGGTCTTCCTGTTGTGCTAAAGCATTAATTAAGTCAAATTCATCATCTTCTGTTGATTCTTCTTCTTGAGTTTCTATATCTGTATCTAAGCTACTCAAAGAATCCGAATCCTCGTCATTATTACGAGTGTCTAAAAACTCTGCATCTTGTGTTCCGATGGGAATGGGTTGATCTTGGTCAATGGCATAAAGATAGACATAATTGCGAAGGATATGGCGTTCTAAGGACTGAATAAAGGCTTCTCCGCTACTTTCTAAGCGTTTAAATAAATTTGTTCGACAAAACCCTAGTAGTCGTTGACCTGCGCGGGATAAACTGTCAAGGATACGCTGTTCCTCTGGAGTCAGGCAAGGCGTATGCTGTTCGTTTTTATAGTTGCCTAAGCCATAACGGGGTAAAAATAGAGAATTAATGACATCTACGACTCTATCTGAATATAATTGAGCATAGGGGTCAGTTACAGGATTACCAATGGTAAAACAGGCAGTTTTGGGAATACGAATCGGAAAATAAGACCTTGTACCATTTGAGAATTCTAAGTATTTACGACCATTACTTGAATCTGTTTGAGCATAGTTATCTTTAATAAAGCTACGAGTCCGTCTGACCATGTAGCGACTCATTAACTGTTGCCAATCTTCGGAATATTCACTTTTTTCAAACGCAGATAGGGTTCTGATCGGAGTTTGAGGATAATTGAGATTAAATTGCATCTCCCCTCCTAAATCTTTGATTAAGGTTTCCGGTTTAATGCCAATATCCCTATCTTCTGGGACAAATAAGCGTAATTGAGCCGATAAATCTAAATAGGTTTTATTATAAGGAGTTGCTGTTAATAAAATACATCTACTGTCGCTTTGCTCAATATATTCTTTAATAGCTGCGTAGCGTTGACCTTCTCGATTGCGAAGATTATGGCTTTCATCAATTAAAACAAGGCGAAATCGGGCAGGAACATTCGGTAAATCTTTAATCCCCCGACTAATCGACATTACTTTTGCCCTGAGTCCGTAGGTATCCTTATAGTCTTCCCACATAGGGACAAGGTTTTTGGGACAGATGATTAAGGTACTGAATCCGAAATCTTCTTCACAGATTTTAGCGATCGCTGTTCCTACCAGCGTTTTGCCCAAACCAACAACATCTCCCACCATGACTCCCCCTCGACGGTTAACATGGTGTGCCGCAATTCTGACGGCAGCTTCTTGAAATTCAAACAGGTTAAACTCTGGGGGGACTTGATACTGACTTAATCCATCCCTGGCTTCTTGGGAGAGATGATAAGCCATCTTGAGATAGACATAGTAAGGAGGAATTAATTCGGCAGTAGCCCAACTCTGCTCAATAATTTCGGCTAATTGCTCGGAAATATCCACACAAAAGTTATCGTCCCATCGTTCATCAAACCATGTTTGCAGTTTTTTGGTAGCATCGTGGTCAAGAATATCGACATTAAGTTCCCCTTGTCCTGAGAGTCCAGAGAAGGTTAAATTACTGCTACCTAAGAAAGCGATCGCCGGTAAGTTAACATGATTTTGCGGGATTAAGTAAAGTTTAGCGTGAAGGGGATGACGTAAATAGAGTTTAACAATTAATTTCTGAGATTGAAGTTGGTTTTTAAGTTTTTGCAGTCCGATTTCATCCTCATTGGTGGGTGTACCCATTAATAATTGTTGGCGAAAATCTTCAGCGACTCGTTTTCTCAATCGAGTGACTTCGGCTGAATCTATTCGAGTATTTTTACTTCCCAAGGCTAAAGCATGATGGAGTTCATCTTTAGGTAAACGTTGCATTCCCACCAAAAGACGACAACATGACCCTTGATTTCCTGAAAATTGTTCAATCTCATCATGAATGAGCTTCCATCCTCTTAAATTAAAGTAACCCACACAAAAATCAGCCCTTGGCGCATCTTTTAGGCTACGCTTGAGAGCATCTAAGATTTTTTCATCGATATTATCAAAAATACGGGGCATACGTTTTCCCTATTTCGCCACGAATCATTCCTGAGAAAGTGTTACATTCCCATTGTTCCCACATCCTCTTATGCCAATTCAAAATTCAAAATTAAGAAAGCAGGATTTTACAGTAGCGTTGCTTTTTGTAAATTAATGTAAAATAATATTAACAAAGCTTTACGAAAAGATACCTAGTATGCAACTAACTCAGATTGAAACCTACCTCGACAGCGATGACTCCCAGCAACGCCTCAAAGCGATCGCCCAGTTGAGACACCACGCGCCCGAAGTTGCCGTTCCTCTGCTCAAACGCCGCATCCGCGATCATGAATTTCTGGTGCGCTCTTTTGTCGCGATGGGACTGGGTAACAAGCGCACTAGCGAAGCTTTTGAGGCTTTACTCGATTTAATCGACTCTGATAGCGATCCCAATGTCCGCGCCGAAGCTGCCAACAGTTTGTCTAAATTTGGTGAAAGTGCTGTCCCTCATCTGCTCGCTCTTTTTGAGCAAGATGGTCACTGGTTAGTCCGCCGCAGTATACTGGCTGTCTTGGCAGAAATCCAACAGGCCGAAGTCATCTTTAAGATTTGCGATTGCGGCATACAAGACCAAGATTTTACCGTTAGAGAGGCCGCCATTGAAGCTTTAGGGCTGCTGGCAGGAACCTCAAAACAAGCAGAAGCCCTTCAATTACTCTGTCAGGAGGCGGCTGACGAACAAGGGTCGATTCGCGCCCGCGCTGCTAGGGGATTGAGTCAATTTGACGATCCTCAAGCGAGTGACGCTTTAACCCAATTGCAAGACGATTCAGATTACCGCGTGGTAGGAGCCGTTTTGGAGCGCCTTCTCTAAATTTTGTCTGCAAACCTGCAAATTTTAAGAGACCAGACCCAGCAAGTATAAATACTTACAGAATTTTCGCCAGGGGTAAAACATGATGGCTCAATTGCCCAAAAATTGGGAATGCTAGGAGTATCTGGTGAAGTTGCCTCTAACGCCAGAAAAGGTCAGGCGATCGCTCCTTGCGAGAGAGGCAATCTGCCTCTGGCTTGTGCTACATTAACAAATGTAACGATTTAGTCAATCGGCTATTTACAAATAGCGTCTTTTGTGCGTTTTCAGGACAGACAAATAAGAGGTTAAAAAAATGACATCGGTACCAACAGCACAACTATCCGCAGAAGCCCTTGCCGTAGAATTTTTACGGCAATCTCAGGGAGAATGGGTCTCTCAACGCCGCTACTATACTCTTAAACCCGATGTGGAAACCCAAGAAATCGTCAGTTATTTGAGCGTCAAATTTTTAGAGCGAGGCTGTCCTGAATTATTTCAATTAGCACAACTGCACGGCATTGAGGAAGCAGCAACCTTAGCCGGCGGAAGCTACGTAACCTGGAGAAGCGAATATACAGGAACAACGCGCAAACCCGCGAAAGGTTCTACTATTTTTGGTGTTTTGGGGGATCGCCTCTATCGCGATCGCGGTTTTGCAACGGCTAAACCTGTCATAGCAATCTATACTTTTAACAAACCTAGCACCCTTTGTTTGAGAACCGAATATAATGGCTCAGTTTTTGAAGAAGAAATCAAGCTAATCGGCGAACATTACCGTACTAGACAGACAATTATCTCGCGAGCCGGAGAAGAAGTCATGATCGGTCAGTATTTAGAAAAACGCCTTATCAATGAACAATGAACAATAAACAATGAACAATAAGCAATTACCCATTACCAATCCCTAAACTGTCACTAAACTTTACCAGGTTTCCCCTTTGTTTCGTTACCTTGAAAATAAGTAGAGTGCAAAGCAAACACCTACTTTAAAAGCCAATTTTAGGGTAATTATTGTCATGTTACGACAGTCTATAAAAACTGGGGCGTTGTGGGGAGTTGGATTGCCAATAGGTATCGCCCTGCTAGTCAGTCAATCTAGCGCGATCGCTGCTCCCCGTGCCAACGACTACAACTCGCAAACGCCAACCGACATTATTATCGATACTGACTCCGGGCAGTCTGTACCGCCTTCCCCGTCTCCGAGCGATTCGAGTTCTGCCGATCCTCGCTTTAGCTGTCAGATGAATCGTGGCCAGTATACGGTTATGTACCATGCTCAAACCCAAAACAGTACGGCTTATCCTTGGGCAGTTCCTAGTAACTTAGGAGATGGCTGGACAGCCCAACGACGCTGCTATGAAATTAGTCGCCGTTTGGAGTTCTATCGCCCTGACGGACTTTTAGAATTGAGTACCGGACGGGAAAATAACTACAACACGATTTGCGTGACGACTCAGCGTGATGCTGGCTGTCGCATTGTACTGACTGTTCCACCGGGGAGAGATCCTGAGATTATCCGCGATCGCGTTTTCCAAACCTTGGTGGCAGCCGATGAAGGACAAGCGACTGCTGGGGTTAACGCTTTTAATAACAACAATTCTGGCAGTTCAATTCTCAATCAACTGGGGCAACTATTCAATCGCAATGCATCTCCTGCTAGCGGACGTGCCGATAACGGGATCGATTTGCGTCCTTTCCTCGCTCCTAGCGATGGAGGTACGGGGGCAAAACTTGGCAATCCTTCTGGTTCAGTCGCGCCATCGAATCCTCGAACGCTTAACCCTGACCGGTTTCGCTAAAGCAATCTCAGGACGATAACCTTCAGTATCCTTAGACGAGACACGGCTCAATCGTGTCTTTTTTGCTTATTATCTTTGTTGTTCGCGATTTTGAAGCTCAATTATAGCATTTTGGATACGTTGTTTAAGTTGGTTATCACTTTGCGCTTGTTCGGTAATGGCATTAAACTGAGAAGATGTCAGTCCACTGTCGCGAGCAATTTTTTTAGAATTGTTGCAAAATTCAACAGCAACTTTCTGAGCATTTGTCGGTAATTGTTGGAGAGTTTCGCGGCGATCGCAGGCAATTTTGGGGGGTTGTTGACCGATTAACTGTTGAATTTTTTGATAGGCAATTTGGCGTTGGCTTTCTATCTGTAAAACGGTTTGAGCATAATCAGTCACGTCTGCGTCGCTAAAAGAAGTTGATTGTCCAGAGAAAGAGGGAATGAGGTTGCAACCGTAAAGAATGCTGATGACTACCAGTAAACTAGCCATTAAACAACGATTCCAAGGTTTGTTCAAGGTCAAGATGCAACAGTGGATGAACACCATGCGCGATAGCTGCCCAATATATAATGATATCGAAATCCCAGTCAGGGGTTGCTGATGTTCTTGAATTATTTTAAGCGACATATGTTCCTCTATGTTGATGGCAAAATTCCCCCAACAAGCTCGATTTTGCTGCCTCTTGCCTCTTTGTTCCCTTTTCGATCTGCGATCGCCTTGCCATGACTAATACATCCGATCTTCTAAGTTTACCTCTGTCTGAGACAGAAGGATTTAGCTTTGTCCATGTTCCCGTTTTGTGTCAAGAACTGATTGATGGCTTGCAGATTTATCCAGGAGGGCATTATTTAGATGCAACCATTGGCGGTGGCAGCCACAGTCAATTAATTTTAAGCACCTTTCCCAACACAACTGTCACTGGCATTGATCGCGATGAAACGGCAATGGCAGCAGTGCATAACCGATTAGCCTCTTTCCTTCCCGGACGGCTGCAACTGTGGCAGGGCAACTTTGCCGACTTTCCCACCAATCCTGCCATGTTTGAGGGAATTATTGCTGATTTGGGCGTGAGTTCTCCTCAATTAGATGCCTCAGAGCGAGGGTTTAGCTTCCGCCAGCCAGCTCCCCTAGACATGAGAATGGATCGTAGGCAATCTCTCAGTGCCGCCGAAATTGTCAACCAGTGGCAAGAAACCCAACTCGCCAATTTAATCTATCAATACGGAGAAGAACGCCTCTCGCGACGAATTGCTCGCCAAATCGTGCAAAAGCGTCCCTTTCAAACAACAACACAATTGGCAGAGGCGATCGCGCAATCCGTTCCCGCCAAGTACCGCTACGGTAGGATTCACCCCGCGACTCGCACTTTTCAGGCGTTACGCATTGCCGTCAACCAAGAACTCGATGCCTTGCAACAGTTCCTCGAAAAAGCACCTCACTGGCTCAAAGCGGGTGGTATCATTGGGATTATTAGCTTTCACAGTCTCGAAGATCGCTTGGTAAAATACGCTTTTCGCGATTCTCCTACGTT
Source organism: Microcystaceae cyanobacterium (assembly GCA_041743025.1). Taxonomy (GTDB): domain Bacteria; phylum Cyanobacteriota; class Cyanobacteriia; order Cyanobacteriales; family Microcystaceae; genus JBGTNM01. The sequence goes on along the minus strand of JBGTNM010000443.1, from coordinate 274 downwards.
AACGGTTTTGACGAAAAAGCCGATTGTTCCTTCAGTGGAGGAACAGAAACAAAACCCGCGATCGCGTTCTGCTAAACTGAGATTTGCTCAACGTAATACTGATTAATTGATCAGCTAATTCACATCTAAGAGCCTGTTAGGGGTCGAACGGGGAATCGCTTCCCAATCCTCCCATTCAAAACCGTGCTTGCCACTTTCATGGCACACGGCTACTCCTGGCTGTTCGATACTTTTATTTTTACCTTATAAACCACAGTCATGAGACGTTGTGCCA
>JBGTNM010000442.1:0-5096 GCA_041743025.1 Microcystaceae cyanobacterium | reverse complement strand
ATCTACTATCCGCCAAAAGCTTATCTCAAGGGAAGTTTCCGGGGTTTTCCCGTCCTCAGTTACGCCACTTGTACCTTTTGGGTGGCTTGATGATGGGAGTCATTGCCCTGCGACAATGGTTAGCCCGCTATCAGCTACTCTCTTCACCGAGCGGTGTAGTCTACGGGGCAGGTTATACCGATGTTCACGTAGAATTGCCTTTAAATACTATTTTAGCGATTCTAGCCGCTATTATCTCAGTCTGGCTGCTACTGAAGGTAGCAATGGGTTGGGGAAAAGAACCACTTGCCAAGTCTCGTCGGCTTTCTATGCTTCCTCGCTTGCCTTTTTCGCCTTTGCCTTTCGCCGTCTACCTGTTCATTCTTTTAGGAGGACTGCTGGGGGCCCCTACAATACAGCGTATTGTGGTCGAACCGAACGAATTAGCTCGCGAAACACCTTATATTGACGATAGCATTGCCTACACGCGGGCTGCTTTTAAATTGGATGCCATTCAATCTGCTACGTTTGACGCTTCAGGACAACTCAGTGCCGCCGATCTCCAGCAACATCGCCTCACTTTCGACAACATTCGCCTCTGGGATACCCGTCCCTTGCTGCAAACCAACCGCCAATTGCAACAAATTCGCCTTTACTATAAATTTCTCGATGCCAATATTGATCGCTATTCTATTCTCTCGCAAAACGAGCGATCGCCTGAAGAAGCAGGGGGCAGAGGGAATGCTTATAATCCCTTGCCTCTTGTTGAAGAAGCAGTCAAGCGACAGGTATTAATTGCCGCCAGAGAACTTGATTACAGTGCGGTTCCCGAACAGGCCAAAACCTGGGTCAATGAACACCTCATCTACACACACGGTTACGGTTTTACGATGTCTCCCGTTAATCAGGTAGATCAAGGGGGCTTACCTTACTATTTTGTCAAAAATATTGGCACGGCTGAGGCAGAAGGGGAGTTACAAACCTCTAGTTCCCTCATCCGCAATAGCATTCCCCTCAGCAATCCTCGCATCTATTTTGGCGAACTGACCGACACCTACATCATGACCGATACCAAGGTCAAAGAGCTAGACTATCCTAGAGGTGAGGATAACGCCTACAATACCTACGAGGGACGGGGTGGCATCCCCTTGGGGTCTTGGGGAAGGCGGCTATTGTTTGCCCAATATCTCAAAGACTGGCAGATGCTCTTTACCCAGAATTTTACGCCCGACACCCAAGTACTGATTCGCCGCAACATCAACCACCGCTTGCGAGAAATTGCCCCATTTCTCCAGTACGATCGCGATCCTTATTTAGTCGCCGCCGAAATCGAACCTCCAATACCGGGCAAGCAAGTGAGTTCTCTCTATTGGATAATGGATGCTTATACGAGCAGCGATCGCTATCCCTATTCTGACCCTGGCAACTGGCCATTCAACTACATCCGCAACTCGGTCAAAATTACCATTGATGCCTACAACGGCGATGTCAATTTTTATGTGATCGACCAAGACGATCCCATCATTCAAACTTGGACTCAGATTTTTCCAGAATTATTTAAACCGTTTGAGGCGATGCCCCCAGCCCTCAAAGCCCACATCCGCTACCCTAGAGATATGTTTGGCGCTCAATCTGAACGGCTGCTAACCTATCACATGACCAATCCCCAGGTCTTTTACAATCGTGAAGATCTCTGGCGCATTCCTCAAGAAATCTACGGCGAAAAAGAGCAACCCGTCGAACCTTATTACTTGTTGATGAGCGTTGACAACCCATCTCAGGAATTTATCTTAGTTCACGTCTATACTCCCGTCAGCCGCAACAATTTGATTGCCGGGTTGTTTGCACGTTCTGATGCAGAAAATTACGGCAAAATGCTTCTGTATACATTGCCAAAACAACGACTCATCTACGGGCCAGAACAAATCGAAGCCCTCATCAACCAAGATCCAGCTATTTCTGAGCAACTTTCGCTTTGGAATCAGCAAGGTTCGCGAGTCATTCAAGGCAATCTTTTAGTGATTCCGTTTTTCAAAGAACAATCTTTACTCTATGTCGAACCGCTTTATTTAGAAGCCGAACATAACAGTTTGCCGACATTGGCTAGAGTAACGGTCGTTTATGACAATCAAATTGTCATGGCAAAAACGCTCAATGAAGCCTTGCAAACCATTTTTGCTCGACAGCAGTAGGAACCGTGATAATGGTTTAAAACCTAGAGAGAGTTTGAGTTAAATGCAGTTTGTCCTCCGAGATCGGTATCATTTTTTGCCTCGCTTTTATCGGCTGTCGTCGGTTAGCATTCTTTCTAACATGATGGTGCCGCTTGCAGGTTTGGTCGATACTGCTTTTCTGGGGCATCTGAGCGAAATCCGGCATTTAGCAGGCGTAATCCTCGCTTCTATTCTGTTTGATTATCTCTATCGGGTACTCAAGTTCCTGCGATCAAGTACGAATGCGATTACCGCTCAAGCGGTTGGCAGTGACGATTCTCAAGCGATTCTCCTAGCGGGGTTGCGAAGTGGATTGCTTGCCTTGACGATTGGCTTGGCTATCCTGCTGTTGCAATCTCCCTTGCAGAAGGTGGGATTTGCTCTCCTGAGTGGTGCTTCAGAGGTTGAAGCGTCAGGCGTTGACTATTTTTATGCGCGAATTTGGGGTGCGCCTGCGGTTTTGCTCAATTTTGTGCTTATTGGCTGGTTTTTAGGGCGAGAAATGAATATTATCGTACTGCTCATGGCGCTGATGGGCAACGGTTCTAATGTTGTACTCGACTACCTGACGATTTATCGATGGGGATGGGAGAGTGCTGGTGCTGGACTCGCTACTGCTATCAGTCAGTATTTGGCTTTATTCGTTGGTTTAATAGGTGTCTGCTACACGATTCAATGGAACAAGTTCTTTCCAGCACTGCGAGAGGTTTTTGATCGCGCTGCCCTTAAAGAGACATTGGCACTTAAGGGAAATATTTTAATCCGTTTTCTGGTACTGATTTCGACTTACGCTATTTTTACTAACCTCAGTTCGGTTATGGGTACGACGACACTCGCTCAAAATGGTTTGTTACTCCAGATTGCTTTATTGAGCCAGTTTACAATCCAAGGAGTAGGCATGACCAATCAGACGCTAATCGGCAATTTTAAGAGTAAGGGCGCGAACGAGCAGTTTTTTCCAGTATTGCTGGTTTCTTTACTAACCGCCTTACCGATCGCGTTTGGGTTTGCCGCGACAACAATTCTTTTTCCTCATACTGTTTTTGGACTGTTGACGAATCATACGGAAGTAAGCGAACATCTTACCCGTTATACGTTCTGGTTGTTGCCGTTGCTCGAACTGACAGCGATCGCCTTTATACTGGAAGGATATTTTATCGGGCTAAAAGAAGGCAAAATTCTACGAAATTCCGTTTTAATTGCCTTTGGCATGGGATTTCTGCCACTGACAATGACTGCCTGGTATCTGCATAATAACCATCTTCTGTGGTTCGCGCTTGTTCTGTACGTGAGTGTCCTAGCGATCGCTTTAGGTAGTTACTTACCCAGAACTTTAACAATAAGCGAGTGAAGATTAAGATGATCGCCCCTCATAAGCTGCCATACATTTAAATTGCATTATCGGGATCGTTAAAACGATTGTAGTGCGGGCATCTTGCCCGCTAATAATCTGTAGAAGGTATTCTAGGGAGCAAGATGCTCCCACACCTAATCACGCTATTGTTACTGGTGAAGATTGGTATTAGTTGATAGCACTACGCTTTCTTTCTTTTCAGCACAGAAGCTGCACCTAACGAACCGAAAGCGAGTAAACCTAAAACAGAAGCGGGTTCTGGGACTTGAGTTACCGCGATCAAACCCGGTGTTTGAGTGTCTACTAAGTTTGACGTACCCATTTGATCGACATCTTGGCGTAATTCCAAAGTGCCACCAATCGTTCCCCCAAAGAAATATTCTCCAATGACACTCGTTCCTCCGCCTACATTGAAAGCGCCGAATAAAGTCTCAGTGGAAGTATCAAAGTTGAAGTTGAAAAAAGAAGATTGTGACACCCCACCCGCAACCGTATTAAAAGATTGAAGCAGATTGTCAGAGGGATCGAAGAAAGAAACCATCAGAGAATCTAAAACGTTAGTCGGCCCGCTACCGCTTTCTGAAATAATGGTTGGGGCTGTAGATTGATCATAGCTAAACTTGCCTATCGCAGAATAACCAGCATCGCCTTCCCAGCTAAAATCGAAGGTAATCGCTTGAGCAGGATGGTTAGATTCAAGCGCGATCGCCACCGCAAGAGCGGCCGAAGTCGCTGCGATAGCAGACATTTTCGTCAAAGAATTGTTCATTAGGGTTACTCCTCTTATTTTATCGGGAATGGCAATTAATCCCCGAAGTATCTTAAAAGTTTGAGGTTAACGATAATATCTATGGAACGTTGAACTTAATAAAAATTGATTTATGTAAAACTTTGTAATCGCCATCCTCAGCCAGGTATTGAGACATATTGGATTGTAGATGAGCAAAAGGCTCATTATATTTGGATGAATCTCGGTTGGTAGAATGGCGATCGCGTCCAGCTAAAATTCAAGGTAATTGCTTGAGCAGGATGGTTAGATTCAAGCGTGAGCATGGTTGAGTTAAACAAAGCTCTAATTGGGAAGAATAAGCCTAAGCGACGCGATCTGTTGATGATCTAGGCTTGGCGGCTACTGCGCTTGCAGCTTATTTATGCTAACCCGTTGAGTTTAGCCGTTAGATTTTTGCACCTGCTTTGAACCTTAATAAACCCTTTTTAAGGGAAGCATAATGTATTACTTTTTTTTAAAAGACTCCAAGGGACAAATTTACGATGTGGCTCGTTGCTGGCTAGATAATGGCAAGTGGGTATATACCGACCCAACATTAATGAGCTTAAGCGTTGTTCCCGACAATGTTGATATCTATCAATCCCCGACAAAAAACCAGGCTGGATACATAGCAAGGAGCGCTATCGCTGACAACCAACCCACAAGAGAGAGATTAATACTAAATCTGTGGGTTGCAATCCCATGGCGCAGTAAGTTCAAGCGGAAATGCGAGGCTCATGAAATTGCCGATATTATTACGGTATTCGATGCTTGCGGCCTC
>JBGTNM010000441.1:0-6917 GCA_041743025.1 Microcystaceae cyanobacterium | reverse complement strand
CGATCAAAGTGATGTCGATATTTTGGTTGCTTTTGAGCCAGATCAGAAAACGTTTGATAACTTTATACGCCTATCTTTTTTTCTGGAAGATCTTTTTGGCAGAGCCGTCGATCTCATCACTATCGAGTCATTAAGTCCTTACATTGGTTCGCATATTTTGGATGAAGTCGAGTATGTCTCAATCGGCCCGTGAGTATTTACAGCACATTCTTGATGAAACGACCTACATCATGACGAGTTCTACAAGCTTAGACAAGTTCGTCCAAATAGCTCACTTTTCTCTTTCCTGCGTTTGTCTAAAGCGATCTTTAATAGTAGCTTGCTTTCTTTTTGGATTATTCACTATTTACATTTATTTAATCTGGCCGCCTTTCCGTGATATGATGGCTGCTGATTTAGCTTGCAGTATCGTGCGCGGTACTAAAAGTGTTTGTTGCTGATTAGCCCACATTTTACAAGCAGTGTGACTTCGCCTAATTTACCGTCCGACCCAACGCCGTTGACTGATGCGCCGACTTCAACGGGTTCACCCGTCTCAGCCTCAGTCAATTCGATGCAAGAGTATTATCAACTGCAACGAACCTTGTTGCTATTGACGGTCATCTTCATCGGCTTGATTTTTGTTTCGGTCTGGATTTTTTACTCTCTCAACACAGCACTCAATTACTTGCTGGGGGCTTGTGTGGGGTTAGTTTACCTTCAACTGCTCGCGAGAGATGTAGAACAACTCAACGGCTCTAAATCGCGCGTCGGAGGTAGAGGTCTGGCCTTGTTTGTGGTGCTAATCGTTGTCGCCAGTCAATGGCGGCAGTTGAACATCGTCCCAATTTTTTTGGGATTTCTCACTTATAAAGCTGCAATCATCGCCTATATGTTGCAAAGCGTTTTTGCGCCAACAGCAAAGTAGTCCGATTAGATGTTGAGGAATCATTTATTTTCTCAATCTCAACCCGATAAATCTCACCGAATGACAATGTTAGATGGTTTGAGCGTTTTAGATTCCTTGCAGCTTGCTTCTCTAGAAGTGGGCAAGCACTGGTACTGGCAACTGGGCAATTTAAAAGTACACGGGCAGGTTCTTCTCACCTCCTGGTTTGTCATTGCCGTTTTGATTATCGCTTCACTGACTGCAACTCGCAATATTCAACGAGTTCCCAGTGGAATGCAAAATTTCATGGAATACGTCCTCGAATTTTTGCGAGACTTAGCGAAAAGCCAATTAGGAGAAAAGGAATACCGGCCTTGGCTTCCCTTTCTGGGTACCCTATTTCTGTTTATTTTTGTCTCTAATTGGTCGGGGGCGCTGTTACCTTGGAAACTGCTTAAAATTCCCGAAGCTGAGCTAGCGGCTCCCACGAATGATATCAATACAACGGTTGCCTTGGCCTTACTAACTTCGCTAGCTTATTTTTATGCTGGTTTGAGTAAGAAAGGATTGGGCTATTTCGGTAATTATATTCAGCCGATACCCATCCTGTTGCCCATTAAAATTTTGGAAGATTTCACCAAACCCCTTTCCCTGAGTTTCCGTCTATTTGGCAACATTTTGGCAGACGAACTTGTGGTGGCAGTTTTGGTATTTTTGGTACCTCTATTTGTCCCCCTGCCTTTGATGGCTCTCGGTTTATTTACCAGTGCTATTCAAGCTTTGGTGTTTGCCACCTTAGCGGGTGCTTACATCCATGAGGCGATTGAGTCGGAAGGTGAACACGAGCATGAGTAACGGCACAACACTGAAGCCGACTAAGACGAATGGGAAAGAATTGATTGTTCAAAAAAGTCCAAAACATAAGACAATAACAAAGACCTCCCGTTCGCCATTCAAACTTCAGACGCTCTTGCCTACTCAGATGTCTGTCCGTTGTTGGGATCGATTAGGTAGCAGTCAACTTCTCTGATTATGGCTGGGGAATATCACGCACTATAATGACTAAATCCTGACCCCAAAATTTGTAATTTGTTCTGTCAATTAAACGAGGAAAAACATCATGGATCCAATCGTTGCTGCTGCTTCTGTTATCGCTGCTGCTCTCGCTGTTGGTTTGGCTGCTATTGGCCCTGGTATTGGGCAAGGAAATGCTTCAGGTCAAGCGGTTTCGGGTATCGCTCGCCAACCAGAAGCTGAAGGAAAAATTCGCGGAACATTACTGTTAACCTTGGCGTTTATGGAATCTTTGACTATCTACGGATTGGTCATTTCTCTAGTGTTGTTGTTTGCCAACCCATTCGCTTAACAATCAATAGAGTTGGTAGAGATGGTAATTAGCCAGTCTCTACCCCACAAAAGCCAACAAAACTAAACGCTGGATGGGAAAAAATGTTTGACTTTGATGCGACAATGCTGGTCATGGCCTTGCAATTTATCCTGTTAGCTTTTGTCCTCAATGCCATTTTTTATAAGCCGTTGAACAAGGTATTAGACGAGCGGGCTGCTTACATCCGCCAACAGGAAACAGAAGCCCTCGAACGCCTTGCTAAAGCTGAAAAATTAGCACTAGAGTACGAACAAAAGCTAGGAGACGCTCGCAGGCAGTCTCAAGCGACCATCGCTTCCGCTCAAGAGGAGGCTAAAAAATTGGCCGCTGGCCAACTAGCGACTGCTCAAAGAGAAGCGCAAGCGAAAAAAGAAGCCGCCGCGCAAGAGATCGAACAACAGCGACAAGAAGCGTTGCGGACGCTCGAACAACAAGTCGGGGCCTTGAGCCAGCAAATCCTAGAAAAATTGCTAGGGACTGAATTGGTAAAATAATGCTGCCATCGGTTGAGTAAATATGATGATGGATTTTCTTTTAATATTAGCGACAGAAGCACACGCGGCAGAAGAAGCTTCTTTTGGTTTCGATTTCAACCTGCTAGAAGCTAACATTTTCAACTTGGCTATTCTCGTCGGTCTTTTGCTATTTTACGGCAGTAAGGTTTTTGGACAAATTTTAAGCGATCGCCGCAACCAAATTGCCGAAGCCATCCAAGAAACAGAAGATCGTCAAAAGAAAGCAGCCGAAGCGTTGGCGGACGAACAACAAAAATTAACGCAAGCCCAAGCCGAAGCAGAACGCATTCGCAAAACTGCCGAGGAAAGAGCAATCGTCGTCACGGCTGAGATGGCCGCCCAAGCCGAGCGAGATATCGAACGTCTCAGAGAAACCGCCGCTCAAGATTTGTCTAGCGAACAAGAGCGCGTCCTCACCCAGTTGAGACAGCAAATTGCTGTTATGGCCGTTGAGAGAGCAGAAAGCCGACTCAAAGAGATTTTGGATGATTCTGCCCAGCAGCAATTGATTAATCGCAGTATTGCTCAGCTTGGAGGTTAAAAACGGTGAAAGGTTCCCTATTGAATTCAGAAATTGCCGAGCCATACGCTCAGGCGTTGATGTCTCTAGCTAAAGAGCGTGACTTAAGCGAGGACTTCGGCTCTGCGTGTCGCTCCCTAGTTGATTTATTGGCAGACTCAGAAGACCTAAACAACTTCATTAGCTCCCCGGTCGTTAAAGACGAAGACAAAAAAGCCGTCTTGCGCCAGATCTTGGGAGAACAAGCCAATCCTTACTTGATGAATTTTTTAATGCTTTTGGTAGACAAGCGTCGCATTGTCTTTTTAGCACCAATTTGCCAGCAATACTTGGCACTGCTGCGCCAGATGACGAATACCGTCTTAGCCGAGGTGATTTCTGCTAGGGAATTGTCAGAAGAACAATTTCAGGCGGTTTCCCAGAAAGTCAAAGAACTTACCAGCGCAAATTCGGTTGAACTTAAAACCAGCATCGACCCTGATTTGATTGGCGGCGTTATTATTCGGGTTGGCTCGCAAGTCTTTGATGCGAGCCTGCGGGGACAACTTCGCCGTATTAGCCTCAGCCTAGGCGGTGCCGCTTGAGTTTCGTTTAGCCACAGGCTTGCTTGGGGCCCGGACAGCCCCGCTCCCAGTCCTCCACTTTTAATTCACGATTAGAGACAATACAATTATGGTTAGCATCAGACCCGACGAAATTAGCAGCATTATTCGATCGCAAATCGAGTCCTACGACCAGACCGTTCAGGTTTCCAACGTAGGCACAATTCTTCAAGTCGGCGATGGAACGGCTCGTATTTACGGGCTAGACCAAGTTATGGCCGGGGAATTACTCGAATTTGAAGATGGAACGATTGGCATCGCCCTCAACCTCGAAGAAGATAACGTGGGAGCGGTGTTGATGGGGACGGGCTACGACATCCAAGAAGGTAGCACCGTTAAAACGACTGGCAGAATTGCTCAGGTTCCGGTGGGAGAAGCCTTGATTGGGCGCGTTGTCGATGGCTTGGGCCGTGCCATTGATGGCAAAGGCGACCTCAGCAATGTTGAAACTCGCCTTGTAGAATCTCCCGCTCCTGGTATTGTCGCCCGCCGTTCGGTATGCGAACCCCTGCAAACGGGTATCACTGCCATTGATGCTATGATTCCCATCGGTCGAGGACAGCGAGAATTGATCATCGGCGATCGCAAGACAGGCAAAACAGCGATCGCGATCGATACTATCATCAACCAAAAAACCGAAGATGTCGTCTGCGTCTACGTAGCCATTGGTCAGAAAGCTTCGACGGTTGCCCAAGTGGTCAGCACGCTAGAAAGCAAGGGAGCCATGGCCTACACGGTTGTCGTGACTGCTAGTGCCAACGATCCCGCCACCCTGCAATACCTCGCGCCTTATACCGGTGCGTCCATCGCTGAATACTTCATGTATCGCGGCAAGCACACCCTCGTCATCTACGACGACCTCTCCAAGCAAGCACAAGCTTACCGCCAACTGTCTCTGCTACTGCGCCGTCCTCCTGGACGAGAAGCCTATCCTGGAGACGTTTTCTACCTCCACTCTCGCCTGTTGGAACGTGCCGCCAAACTCAATGACCAACTCGGCGGCGGCAGCATGACGGCTCTGCCAGTGATTGAAACCCAAGCGGGTGACGTATCTGCTTACATTCCCACTAACGTAATTTCGATCACCGATGGTCAGATCTTTTTGTCGTCTGACCTCTTTAACGCTGGTTTCCGTCCGGCTATTAACGCGGGTATCTCCGTGTCTCGTGTGGGTTCGGCAGCCCAAACCAAAGCCATGAAACAGGTTGCAGGTAAGTTGAAGCTAGAATTAGCTCAGTTCGCCGAACTAGAAGCTTTTTCTCAGTTTGCTTCTGATTTGGATGCAACGACTCAAGCACAATTGGCGCGGGGGCAACGCTTGCGGCAACTGCTCAAACAACCTCAAAACTCTCCTTTGGCAGTTTGGGAACAAGTGGCCTTGGTTTATGCCGGACTCAACGGCTACCTTGATGAGATTCCAGTAGACAAGATAACGAGCTTTGCCGCCGGACTGCGAGATTACCTGAAAGCTAGCAAGCCGAAATTCCTCGAAATCGTCGGTAAAGAGAAAAAAGTATCCGATGAAGCGGAAAGCCTGCTAAAAGAAGGCATCAATGAGTTCAAACAGGCATTTGCTGCGTAATTGCTGCGGTTGATAGGCAGGGGTACGGCAATGCCGTGTCCCTACGTTGGGTCACTGATAACTGATAACTGATAACTGATATGGCGAACCTTAAAGCTATCCGCGATCGCATCCAGTCGGTCAAAAATACCAAAAAAATTACTGAGGCTATGCGCTTGGTAGCTGCGGCTAAAGTCCGCCGCGCTCAAGAACAAGTCATTGCCACCCGTCCCTTTGCCGATACGCTGGCTAACGTCCTCTACAACCTGCTCATCCGCCTGCGCTACGGCGATGTCAACCTGCCTCTCCTACAACAGCGTACAGTAGATACGGTCGCGATTGTGGTGATCTCAGGCGATCGGGGCTTGTGTGGCGGTTACAATACCAATGTCATCCGCCGTGCTGAACAGCGCATCAAAGAATTAAAAGCGCAAGGACTCAATTACAAGCTGATTACAATAGGACGCAAAGCCAGCCAATATTTTGAGCGTCGGGAAGCTCCTATTGAGACGAAATACACTGGATTGAACCAAATTCCCACTGCTGCCGAAGCGGGAACTATCGCTGACGAATTGCTCTCTATCTTTCTGTCAGATACAGCCGATCGCGTAGAATTAATCTACACCCGTTTTGTGTCGCTGATTAGTTCGCGTCCTGTGGTGCAAACCCTGCTACCTCTAACCCCCCAAGGCTTAGAAGAACAAGACGACGAAATTTTCCGCCTGATTACTCGTGGCGGGAAATTGGAAGTTACCAGAGAGAAAGTTCAGTCTCAAGTATCGACCTTTCCGCAAGACATGATCTTCGAGCAAGATCCGGTGCAAATTCTCGATTCTTTGCTGCCTCTATACGTCAACAACCAGTTACTAAGAGCCTTGCAAGAGTCAGCCGCTAGCGAACTTGCTGCTCGCATGACTGCTATGAGCAACGCCAGCGAGAATGCAGGGGATCTCATTGGCACGCTGACTTTATCTTACAACAAAGCTCGTCAAGCCGCGATTACTCAAGAGATTCTCGAAGTCGTCGCCGGTGCAAATGCGACTTAACGAAGTCAGAGGAAGCTCCGCTTTTTCAAGGCGGAGTCTCTCTGACCGACGTGTGTTACCCCTTTTTCTATTCGTAGCAGGAGGGGTAAACGTTATTTTAATTCTAATAATAATTTATCTTCAGTTTTCTCTATTTTTTCTTGATTTAAATATTCATCTTTTACCCCTAATTTAAAGATAGGAGAGCGTGATTTTTTCAGACTAATATTTTGAATTGAAATTTCAACTTCATCACCTTCTTTGATATTTTCTGGTAATTCTTCTAGCAGAATAATTGTTTTTCCTTGAATGTATCCTTTCATAATTCTATCTAAATAGACTATTTTTATATATGGCTCTTCTAGACTAAGTATGATAAATTACTAGCAAAAATGCCAATGTAATAGAACTCTTCTTCTAAAGTTGTCAAAGTTAGTTA